>NZ_SDKK01000015.1:0-130724 GCF_008107625.1 Zoogloea oleivorans | reverse complement strand
CATGTGGCTGGCGGCGCTGCTGGTGCTGATCTCCTTTGCCTATTCGGTAGCGACAATCAACTATGCAGCCTGGGGCGCCGAGCTGGGCCATGACGCCGATAGCCGTACCCGCCTGGTGGCCAGCCGCGAGGGCTTCGGCCTGCTCGGGGTGGTGCTGGCGGCGGCGCTGCCGGCCGTGCTGGCGGCTGAAATGAGCACAGGCCTCGGTCGGGTCGGCTGGCTGTTCGTGCCCTTGGTGGCGATCGCGGCCCTGTTGAGTCTGGTCGGGGTACCGGCCGGACTGCGCCGGGCCGCCGGTTCGGAACTGCCCTGGCCAGCCTTGCGCGGGGCGCTGCGCGACCGGGCTTTTGCGGCGCTGCTGGGCGTTTTTGCGCTGAATGGCATCGCCGCGGCGATACCCGCATCAACGGTGCTGTTCTTCGTTGCCGACGTGGTTCGGCGCAGCGATCTGTCCGGCGCTTTTTTGGGCGTCTATTTTCTCGCTGGCGCGGCTGGCCTGCCCTTGTGGGTGATGCTGGCGCGGCGCATCGGCAAGCTCAGGGCGTGGCTGGCCGGCATGGGGCTGGCCGTGGCCGTGTTTGCCTGGGCCGGTTTCATCGGACCCGGCGATGCGCTGGCCTTCGGTGCGATCTGCGTGTTGTCCGGGCTGGCGCTGGGGGCCGATCTGGCCCTGCCGCCGGCGCTCCTTGCCGACCTGCTGGCGAAGAACGCGGGGCCGGGCGCCGGGGCCTGCTTTGGCTGGTGGACCTTTGTCACCAAGGCCAATCTGGCACTGGCGGCGGGCTTGTCGCTGCCGCTGCTGGGCTGGCTGGGGTATGCGCCGGGTGCCCGCGAGGCCGCTGCGCTGGCGGGGCTGTCGGCGGTGTATGCGCTGTTGCCACTCATCTTGAAGTTGTTTGCCGCCGCGGCCCTGTGGGCTTTGCGGGGGCGGATCGAAACGGAGGTATCACCATGAGCAAGATCGCAGTGGCGCTGGCCGGTTTGTTGACCCTGGCCGGTTGTGCGTCGGTGGAGGTGTCGGACTATGCCGCCGAGAAGCCCGAGCTCGACCTGAGCCGCTACTTCAACGGCACCCTCGACGCCGACGGCATGTTCCAGGATCGTTCCGGCAAGGTCGTGAAGCGCTTTCACGTAGTCATCGAGGCCAGCTGGAAGGGGCCGGTGGGCACGCTGGACGAGCGCTTCACGTATTCCGACGGCAGTACCCAGCGCCGGGTCTGGACGGTGACCAAGCTGGATGCCAACCATTACAGCGGCCGTGCCGACGACGTGGTCGGCGAGGCCAGCGGCGAAGCGCGCGGCAATGCACTACGCTGGAAGTATGTGATGGCCCTGCCGGTGGACGGCAAGGTGTACAACGTGGACTTCGACGACTGGATGTTCCTGATGGACGACCGGGTGATGCTCAACCGTTCGGTGATGAGCAAGTTCGGCTTCCGCCTCGGCGAAGTCTCCCTGAGCTTTCGCAAGCGCGAGTGAGCATGGGCATGGGCTGGTTCGACTCCCTGAATACCCCGATCACCGACTGGCATGGCCGGCGGGTGTGGATCGTCGGTGCATCCAGCGGCATTGGCGCGGCGCTGGCCGTCGAGCTTGACGCGCGGGGCGCGCGGCTGGCCCTGTCGGCGCGCAATGCGGCGGCCCTGCGGGATCTGGCGGCGACCTTCCGGGACGCCATCGTGCTGCCCCTCGACGTCACCGACGCGGGCGCCTTCACGCCGGCCATGATGCAGATTCTCGATGCCTGGGGCGGGCTCGACCTGATCATCCTGAATGCCGGCACCTACACGCCGCTGCGCGCCTGGGACCTGACCACCGATACCGCCCGCCAGACGGTGCATACCAATTTGCTCGGGGTGATGGACGGGGTGGCCGCGGTGGTGCCCCAGCTGATTCTGCAGGGGCACGGGGCGATTGCCATCGTCGGCAGCGTGGCCGGCTACCGGGGCCTGCCCAAGGCGCTGGCCTACGGGCCGAGCAAGGCGGCGCTGATCAACTTTGCCGAAACCCTGTACCTCGACCTGGCGCCGAAGGGCGTGTCGGTCTTTATCATCAACCCGGGCTTCGTCGCCACCGCCCTGACCGCCCAGAACGATTTCGAGATGCCGGCCCTGATTTCCGCCGAGAACGCCGCCGCGCGCATCGTCCGCGGTTTTGCCGGGGGGGCTTTCGAGATCCATTTTCCGCAGCGTTTCACGCGTGTCCTCAAGCTGCTGCGCTTGTTGCCGGACCGGGTGTATTTCAAGCTGATTGCCCGGGGCACCGGCCTGTGAGCGGCGCGCAGCACGCTGCCGGGCTGGCGCGGGTGGTCGCGTTCTACGAAACCCTGTCGCCGCAAAGCCTGGCCTGCATCGGCGAGGTGTATGCCCCCGATGCCCGCTTCAAGGACCCGTTCAACGAGGTGCAGGGGCTGGCCGCCATCGAAAACGTTTTTCGCCACATGTATCGGCAGGTGCACGAGCCGCGCTTCAGTGTGACGTCATCCATGGGGGAGGGCGCCGAGGCCTGGCTGGCGTGGGAGTTCCGCTTTCGTTTCCAGGGTTGGCGGGAGTCGGAGGTTCAGCTCGTGCGCGGCGCCACGCATTTGCGCCTGGCGCCGGACGGGCGGGTGACGGAACACCGGGACTACTGGGATACCGGCGAGGAACTGTTCGCCCGTCTGCCGCTGCTGGGGGGGCTGATGCGCTTTTTGCGCCGTCGTCTGGGGGCGTCGTAGCGGGGCTGGCGCGGGCGATCTGTTTCCCGTATGTGACAAATTGATTCGCGAGCCCCGGATGTGATGATGTTTAACTTTGTCTTTTGTCGCGGCCACTAGAATCAAGCCGTATGTCGCACAGGAGATAAAAAAATGACAATGCACGCCCACGGTGATTTTGCCTTTCATCCCTACGCCATGCCGCGGCGTGGTGCCGAACCCAAATGGGACGGCTGGTACGATCTGATGAAGAACGGCAGCCCCGTGCGTACCTTTGTCCGCGTTCCGTCCCGTGAAGGTTTCGACGACCCCGACATGGCCTGCCAGGCCGCCGAAATCCTCGCCGAATGGGATATCGACGGCGGCCACGGCCTCGCTGCACGTTAACTCATCGGCAGTTTTCGCGTTTTTCCAGCAGCATCCTCAGGCGCTTCACCTCTTCAGCCAGCCGGCGATTTTCCCGAACGTGCCGCCGGCGCAGGCGGGTAAGCAGCAAGGCCAGCAGGCCCGGCTCGTCCGCCAAAGTAATCCACGCCAGCGCGCAATCCCGTTCCGCCGTCAGGCGCGTCCAGCCGGTTTCCTCCACGCGCAGGCAACTGCCCGCCTCGAGGCGCTGGCGCGTCACGTGCATTTCCTCTCCCAGCCAGCGGGGTGCGCTTTCCTGCCATACGCTCCCGTCCTGCACCAGGATCAGTGTGCCGGCAAGGGCATGCTGTAGCTGCGTCTCTCCGGCCTTGAGGCGGAGGCGGGTTTCAGTGTTCCGGGTGGTGTTTTCCATGGTGGAGGGCTCCGCAGTGACGATGGCTCCAGCCTAAGGCGCCGTCCGATCGGGCAACAGGCACAGCGTCGGGCTTTCTGTATCGCTGCAGTGAGGGTTTTTGGTTGCTGTTATGGTCTGCTTTGCGCCAATCTGTACCTGTGGCGATGGCCTGGCATTGGGGATCATGGCGCAATGGACAGCGTAATCATGGAAGACCTTCTCTACCTGCGTGTCGCCGGCCATTACCGGCGGGCGATTCGCTCCGGCGTGCTGGCGCCGGGCGAGCGCCTGCCTTCGGTGCGGGCCCTGATGCGCTTGCACCAGGTGAGCCTGTCCACCGCGCTGCAGGCCTGCCGCAGCCTGGAGGACGAGGGCCTGCTCGAAGCCCGCCCGCGTTCCGGCTATTTCGTGCTCAAGCCCCGGCGCGTGGCGCTGCAGGCGGTGAGCGAGCCGGAGCCCGGTGCGGCGGCCATGGCGCCCGACCCGGCGCCCTATAGCGGCATTCACGACCGGGTTTCGGATTTTGTTGCCAAGTGCGAGCGCTACCCGGTGGTCACCAACCTGGCGCTGGCGTTTGGCGCCCCCGAGGCCTATCCCCAGGAAGCCCTCAAGAACGCCGCCTTGCGCGCCCTGCGCCGGCACCCCGAGGTGCTGGTGAGCCCGGTGCCGCCGCAGGGCGATCCGGGGTTCCGGGCCGTGCTGGCGCGGCGGGCGATGGCGGCAGGGATGAGCCCGACGGCTGACGAAATCCTGGTTACCCACGGCTGTACCGAGGCGATCAACCTGGCCTTGCGGGCGGTGGCCCAGCCCGGCGACGTCATCGCGGTGGAGTCTCCGACCTATTTCGGCCTGCTGCAGGTCATCGAAAGCCTTGGCCTGCGCACCCTCGAAATTCCCACCAGCCCGAGCCGCGGCATGTCGGTGGAGGCGCTCGAGCTGGCCTTTCAGACCCACGCGCGGATCAAGGCGGTGGTGGTGGTGCCCAACTTCCAGAATCCGCTGGGCTGCGTGATGCCCGACGCCGAGAAGGCACGCCTGGTTGCGCTGTGCGAGGGCCATCAGGTGGCGCTGGTGGAGGACGACATCTACGGTGCCCTCAGCGACGACGATCTGCCGCTGAAAAGCTGCAAGGCCTGGGACCGCAGCGGCAACGTGATCCACTGCGGCTCGCTGCACAAGACCCTGGCGCCGGGCATGCGCGTCGGCTGGATGATCGGCGGCCGCTGGCAGGCCCGCATCCGCATGCTCAAGCATGCCCAGAGCCGGCCCAACGATGCGCTGGCGCAGATCGCCATCGCCGAGTTCATGGGCAGCAGCGCCTACGACCGCCACCTGGTGCGCCTGCGCCGTCAGTTGAAGGCCCAGCGGGAACGCACGGCCGAGGCCATTGCGGCGCATTTTCCGGCTGGCACGCGCCTCAACATGCCCACCGGGGGCATGCTGTTGTGGGTGGAGATGCCGGGGCGGCGTTCGTCCAGCGAAGTCTTCAACACCGCGTTGCAGGAGGGCATCCGGGTGGCGCCGGGAATGATGTTCTCCAACGCCGGGCGCTTCGATCACTGCCTGCGCATCAGTTGTGGCGCGCCCTTTTCGGAACGCATCGAGACGGCCTTGACGCGGCTGGCGCAAATTGTCGCGGCGGGGCTGGATTGAGGCGCAGGGAACGAAGGGCGGCGCCCGCAATCGACTGTAAACGTGGTGCCTTGTCGGGCACGGCAAAACGGGGAGGTACGGCGATGGATGGATTTTTACTGCGCAGGGTCCGCTGGGCGGCCGCCCTGGGCGCACTGGCCCTGCCGCTGTCGGCGAGCGCCTGGGAGCTGGCCGGAACGAAGACGATCTCCCTCCACAGCCAGGACGGTCAGGCCATACCGATCGGTACCGTCACCTTTCGCCCCGAGGGGCGGCGGACGGCCTTTGTCATCTCCCTCGATCATGCCCGCTTCAAGGACTTCTTCCTGTCCATGAAGGAGTTCAAGTGCCTGGAGGGGCGCGAGGTGATGTGCCACGTGCCCTATCCCCACCGTCATCCGGCCTCGGTGACCGTCGATGATCTGGCCTGGCTGGAGCATTCGCTGCTCTTCCTGCACAAGTCGCAGGCCGAGTTCGGCGCGAAATTGTGGAACGGCCTGTATTACCGGATGGCGATCACTGAGGCCGGAATCGTCGGCACCGCCCAGGCGGTGGACCTCAACCTGATCGGCGCGCCGCCTGCCGACTCGACCATTCCGCCCTATCCGCCCGCCGACCGCAGCGACATCGACCCGGCCAGCCGCTGGCTGGGCAGGCTGACGATTCGCTGATCCGCCTCAGATCACCAGCTGGGTGCCCATCTCGACCACCCGGTTGTTCGGAATCTTGAAGAAGTCGGTGGCGCTGGTGGCGTTTTTCGACATGATCGAGAACAGCCGCGCCCGCCACGGGTTGATGTTGCGCCCGACCACGCCGGGGATCACCGTTTCACGGGACACGAAGAAGGTGGTTTCCATCATGTCGAAGGGCTCGCCGAAGCGCCGGCAGGTTTCGAGGGCCTGGGGAATGTCCGGGTCTTCCATGAAGCCGTAGCGGATGATGATGCGCAAAAAGCCCTTGTCCATGCGGTGCAGGTAGATGCGGTCGAATTCATTGACGTGGGGTGTGTCGGTGGTTTCGACGGTCACCAGCGCAACGCGTTCGTGCAGGACCTGGTTGTGCTTGAGGTTGTGGAGCAGGGCCGCCGGCACGCCTTCCTTGGCGCTGGTCATGAAGACGGCGGTGCCGCTCACCCGATGCACATCGTCGCAGAGGGTCCTGAGAAAGGCCTGCATCGGAATGCCCTGCTTGGCCAGCTCCCGGCGCACCAGCCGGCGGCCGCGGCGCCAGGTGGTGAGCACGGTGAACGAGACCAGCGCCATGGCGATCGGGAACCAGCCGCCTTCGGGGATTTTCAGCGCGTTGGCGGCGAAGAAGGCGATGTCCACCGCCAGGAAGGCACCGGCGACGAGGACAACCTTGAGCCAATGCCAGCGCCACAGCAGGACCATCACGAAGGCCACCAGGACGGTGTCGATGAGCATCGTGCCGGTGACGGCGATGCCGTAGGCGGCCGCCAGGTTTGACGAATTCTTGAAGCCGATCACCAGCGCCACGACGGCCAGGTAGAGCGTCCAGTTGGTGAAGGGCACGTAGATCTGGCCCTGCTCCTTGCCGGAGGTGTGGACGATCAGCATGCGCGGCAGAAAGCCCATCTGCACCGCCTGCCGGGCCACCGAGAAGGCGCCCGAGATGACCGCCTGGGAGGCGATGACGGTGGCCAGCGTGGCGAGAATCACCATCGGCACCATCGCCCAGTGGGGGCCGAGGTGAAAGAAGGGGCTCTCGATGGCGCCGGGTTCGTTGAGGAGCAGGGCGCCCTGGCCGAAGTAGTTGAGCACCAGCGCCGGCATCACGAAGCCGAACCAGGCGAGGCGGATCGGGTAGCGCCCGAAGTGCCCCATGTCGGTGTACAGCGCCTCGCCGCCGGTGACGGCCAGCACCACCGAGCCGAGGGCCAGGAAGGCCAGCCCGGTATGGTTGCCGATGAAGTGGATCGCGTAGAGCGGGCTGAGGGCCGCCAGCACTTCCGGGTGACGGGCGATTTCCATGACACCGAGTACCCCGAGCACGCCGAACCAGCCGACCATCACCGGCCCGAAAAACAGCCCGACGACGCCGGTGCCGCGCTTCTGGATGAAGAACAGGACGGTCAGGATGGCCAGCGTGATGGGGATGACGAAGCGCTTGAAGTCGGGGGAGATGATCTGTAGGCCTTCGACCGCCGACAGGACGGAAATGGCCGGGGTGATCATGCTGTCGCCGTAGAACAGCGCGGCGGCAAAAATGCCGAGCAGCGAAATGGCCCAGGTGACGACCCGGTTGCGCGAGTTTTCGGTGATGAGCGACAGCAGCGCCAGCGAGCCGCCCTCGCCGCGGTTGTCGGCACGCATGATCACGCTCACATACTTGAGGGTGACCAGCGCCATGATCGACCAGAAGATCATCGACAGGATGCCGAGGATGTTGTCCGGGGTGACGGGAATGGGGTGGTGCCCGTTGAAGATTTCCTTCAGGGCATACAGGGGGCTGGTGCCAATGTCGCCGAAGACGACGCCGATGGCGGCCACCACCACCGGGGCAAGGGTTTTGCGGGAATGCTCGCTGGACACGGGCTTGTTCTTTCGTGGTTATTGGGGGCGACGGGGCGCAGTCTGCCCTGACTTTTGCATTGCAACACGCGTAGCGCTGATTGTCCGCATTTGAGCCTGAGTCTTCTTGACCTGCCGCAACCGGGCTGTCGGGGCGCTACACTGCGGCCCGTCAGTGTGCGTTGTCGATGCGGATAGGCACGAGAGTCCGGGTCCGGCGCCAACATTTCGTTATTTCAGGGAGTCATATTGTGGTGAGTGTGGAGCGGTTGGGGCGCGGCCTGATGGTGGGCGTGTCGGGCCTGATGGTGTCAGGCGTGGCCCTGGCGAGTGGGGGCGGGAGCCCGATGGTGGCCGGTATCCCGGTGGATTTCATCCTGTTTGCCCTCACCCTTCTGGGCGTGGCGCTGTTTCATGACCACACGCTCAAGGTCGGCCTGATCGGGCTGGTCACAATCTCCGTCTACAAAATCCTGTTCACCGGCTTCCATACGGGCGCCGGGGTGGCCGGTCTGGCGGGGCACTTTGCCCATGAGTGGGTGACCCTCGCCAACCTCTTTCTGCTGCTGATGGGCTTTGCGCTGCTGGCCCGCCACTTCGAGAAGACGCGCATCCCGGTCGTGCTGCCCAGGTATTTGCCGGCCGACTGGCGGGGCGGTTTCCTGTTGCTGGTGATGGTTTTCGTGATTTCCGCCTTCCTCGACAATATCGCGGCGGCGCTGATCGGCGGGGCGATGGCGCACTCCCTGTTCCGGGCCAGGGTGCATGTCGGTTATCTGGCCGCCATCGTTGCCGCCTCCAATGCCGGCGGCTCCGGCAGCGTGGTGGGCGACACGACGACCACGATGATGTGGATCGCCGGGGTCAGCCCGCTGGCGGTGGTCGAGGCTTTTGTCGGTGCGGCGGTGGCGCTGGTGATCTTCGGGATTCCGGCGGCGCGGGTACAGCAGAAGTACTCACCGATTCTCAAGCACACCCACGAGCACACCCACGTGGACCTGCCGCGGATCGGCATCGTGGCCCTGATCCTGGCCGCTGCGGTGGCGATGAACGTGGTGGTGAATGTGTATTTCACCGACAAGGCCGACAGCTTCCCCTTCCTCGGCGTGGCCGTGTGGGCGGCGATCCTGCTCACCGTCGGCATCCGCCGGCCCGACTGGGAGGTGCTCCCCGAAACCTTCATGGGCACCCTCTTCCTGTTGTCCCTGGTGAGCTGCGCCTCGATGATGCCGGTGGAAACCCTGCCGCAGGCCTCGTGGCCGACCGCGCTGGGCCTGGGTTTCGTGTCGGCGGTGTTCGACAATATCCCGCTGACTGCGCTGGCCCTCAAGCAGGGCGGTTACGACTGGGGCTTTCTGGCCTATGCGGTCGGTTTTGGCGGCTCGATGCTGTGGTTCGGCTCGTCGGCCGGGGTGGCGCTGGCCAGCATGTACCCGGAGGCGCGCTCGGTGGGCAACTGGCTGCGTCACGGCTGGTATGTGCCGGTGGCCTACGTGGCGGGTTTCGCGGTGATGCTGGCGCTGGTAGGCTGGCATCCGACGGGGGCGCTGAAGGCGGCGGATGCGCCAGCGCCGGCGGTCGTCGCCCCGCACTGAGTGATGGAGGTGCGAAAAGAAAACGGAGCCGGTGGGCTCCGTTTTTTATTTCAGGGTTTCAGGGCCGGGTGCTTGAGAGCGTGGGCTGTTTCCATCAGGTAGTGGCGGGCCTGCTCCGGGTCCTTGGGCAGCCCGAGTTCGCCGTTGGTGTAGGCCATGGCCAGGGTCTGGACGGCTTCCGGGTGTTCGCGTTCGGCTGCTTCGGCGTAAAGACGGACGGCCTCGGCATCGTTGCGGGCCACACCGTCACCTTCCCGGTAGGCATTGGCGAGCATGAACTGGGCGGCCGGAACGCCGCCTGCCGCGGAGACCTGGAACCAGCGTGCCGCTTCGCCGGCATCGGCCCGCATGCCATAGCCGTTGCGCCAGGCGATGCCCAGGTAGTAGGCCGCGCCGACATGCCCTGCGTGGGCGGCGGCAGTGAAGTGACGCAGGGCCTGCGCGGCATCTGAGGGCGCGCCGGGGGAGCCGCTCTGATAGAACTTGCCGAGCTGGAAGTCGGCTTCCACGTCGCCGCCGTCGGCCGCCTGCCTGAGCCAGTCGAGCCCTTCCTGTACCTGTGTGCCGCGGGCAACCAGCGCCTGCCCGAGGGCCCGCCGGGCGACGGGCGAGCCGCCTTCGGCGAGGGCTTTCAGGCGGGCCAGGGCCTTGTCCTGGTGGCCGGCGCTGGCCAGCACCAGGAGTTGCAGCGGCTCGTCCGGCAGTTTGTCCGTCGGCGCGCTCCGGCTGGCCCAGGCAATACCGGCCAGCGCCAGCGTGGCGGCCAGCAAGGCCGCGCCGAGACGGGCCGGATCCTTACCTTGAAAGATCGATGGCATACAGGGCAAGGCTCTTTCCGGTGCCGTCGTCGGCCTGGAGCTGGGTGATGCCGGCAAGTCCGGCGGCCTGGGCGAGGGGCAGCTTGCCCGGGGCGGAGTGGAACACCACCGGGCCGGCAGTCGTCACTTTCGTGAATTGCCAGCTGCGGTCCGAACCGTTGGCCGCGCGGGTGACGGTCTTGATGGTCTTGATGTACTGGATCAACACGTCCCGGTTGGTGTCCGGTGAAGCGTAGATGGTCTTGCTGCCGTCGAGGCCCGGAAAGCTGCCGCCACCGCTGGCCCGGTAGTTGTTGGTGGCGACGATGAACTCCTTCGCCGGGTCGATGCTTGCGCCTTTGTACTTGAGGTTGACGATGCGGCTGCCAACCGGTTGGGTGACGTCGATTTCGTAGCGAATGTCGGGGCTGGTGAACATGTCGAAGTTGTAACCCGGGAAGCTGCCGATCAGTTCCTGCTGGGTCGTCAGTGCCGGGTTGATCTGGTTGAAGCGCTTGGCAGCGGTTTCCAGCCAGTTCCTGATGTCGGCGCCGCTGACCTTTACCGCGTAGACGGTGTTGGGGTAGAGGTAGAGGTCGGCGGCGTTGTTGATGGCCATGTTGCCCTGGGCCACGTCGGTATAGTCGCTGCCGCCGGCGAAGCCGCTCTTGAACGGGGCGCTCACCGACAGGACCGGCAGGCTGGCGTACTGGGGCAGGTTGGCGGCAACGTATTTTGCTGCGTAGTCCGCCTGGGCCTGGTTGACCAGTTCGATGGCGCCCGGATCGCCCACGTCGGCAAAGTAGCTGGACATCTCGAAGTCGGTGCTGCCGACCGGCGTCTTCACGTAGGCGATGGTGGCCTGGTGCTCGCTGGCAATGGCCGCCGCGATGGCCGGGGCGATGGCCACGTAGGTCTTGTCGGCGTTTTGTGCGGAGCGGGCCTGGACGACGGTCTTGCTCTTGTCGATGACCCAGCTCTTGCCGTCATGGGTGAGATCGAACTTGATCACGCCCAGGTGCTTGCCCCAGTAGTTGGCCATCACGGTGGGGACGCCATTCACCGTGCCGGCCGTTTTGTCGACGCCGGGCAGGTTGAACTGGGCGACGGTGCTGGTGGCGTTGGGGAAGATCTGGTGCGAGTGGCCGATCAGCATTGCATCGACGCCAGCGACCCGGGAAAGATGGTAGCTGCCGTTTTCCATGGTCGGCGAGTAAGCGCTGTCGTCGAGGCCGCCGTGGGAAATCACCACCACCAGGTCGGCGCCCTTGGCGCGCATCTCGGGAATGTACTTTTCGGCGGCTTCCTTGACACCTACGGTGTAGACCTTGCCGTCGAGCCAGCGCTTGTCCCAGCTCATGATGGCCGGCGGGGTGAAGCCGATGATGCCGATCTTGACGGTGCTGCTGACCGGCTTGCCATCGGGGTCGGTGGCGGTGACTGTTTTCGAAATGATGGAATAGGGCTGGAACAGGGGCTGTGCCGACTTCACGCTGTTCACGTTGGCGAGCACCAGCGGGAAGCTCGGACCCTTGCAGGTGGGCTGGGCGGCCGGTTCGGCCATGCCGCTCACGTCGAAGCGATTGCCGGTGACCTGGCTCAGGAAGGGCAGGCCGTAGTTGAATTCGTGGTTGCCGATACCACCGCCTTCATAGCCGGCGGCGTTCATGACCTTGTACATGGCCAGGGTCTGGTCGCAGGCCAGTGGATTGATGGTGGCCTGGTAGTCCGACAGGGCGGTGCCCTGGATGGTGTCGCCATTGTCGAGGAGGAGGGTGTTGGGGAATTCCTGGCGGGCCTGGGCGATCAGCGTGGCGGTGCGCTCGAAGCCGAGGGCCTTGTCCTCGGCGAGCTTGAAGTAATCGTAGCTCATCACGTTGGTGTGGAGATCGGTAGTCTCCAGCAGGGCCAGCGTGGTCCTGGTGCCGGCAGGCACCGCGGCGGTGTTGTCGCTGCTGCCGCAGCCGGCAAGCAGGAGGCTGGCGATCAGGCAGCTGGTGGTCAGATCGAAGCGGGAGGGGTTCATGGGGCACCAGGGGAGAAGGCGAATGTACAAGCATCACCGCCCGAGGTTGCTGCCTCGTGAAGTTCGTCTTACCAATCAGGGAAAGTGGGGTGAAGTCTGTGTGGCGGGATAGCTTGAGTGGGGGTTTTTACTTTCTTTAACTATCGATGCGCGCGCTGCATATATGCCCTTCCACTGTGCAAGAATGACGTCCTTGTTGCCGGCTGAGCCGGTTTGATGGATGGAACCCATGGGCCTGCGACTTAAATTCAACCTGGTTTTGCTGGCGGTGTTTCTCGCCGGCTTCGGCGTGGCCGGCTATATTTCCCACGAATTGCTGCACCGCCATGCCCGCGAGCAGGTGCTCGGCGAGGCGCGGCTCGTCATGGAGGCAGCCCTGGCGATCCGTGGTTACACCGTCGCCCAGGTCAAGCCCCACCTGGTTCCGCTGATGGACAAGCAGTTCCTGCCGCAGACCGTGCCGGCCTACGCGGCGACCGAAACCCTCGGCGAACTGCACAAGAAATACCCCAATTACGATTACAAGGAAGCCACCCTCAACCCGACCAATCCCCGCGACCGGGCGGCGGACTGGGAGGCGGATCTGGTCAATGCCTTCCGCAACCGGGCCGACAGCAAGGAGATCAGCGGCCAGCGCGACACGCCCACCGGCCCGTCCCTCTACATCGCCCACCCGATCCGCATCGAGTCGGCGGCCTGTTTGCCCTGTCACAGCACGCCGGACGTGGCGCCGGCGAGCATGGTCAAGATCTACGGTTCGGCCAACGGCTTTGGCTGGAAGCTCAACGAGGTGGTCGGCGCGCAGGTGGTGTCGGTGCCCATGTCGGTACCCCTCGAAAATGCCGACCAGGCCTTCCGCACTTTCATGATGTCGCTGGCGGCGGTGTTCGTGGCGGTCTTCGTTGTCCTCAACGTCATGCTGTCGTGGCTGATCATCGGCCCGGTGTCGCGCATGTCGGCGGCGGCCGACAAGGTCAGCACCGGCGATTTCGACCAGCCCGAGTTCCCCGAGAAGGGCAGCGACGAAGTCGCCGTGCTCGCCAGTTCCTTCAACCGCATGCGCCGCAGTCTCGAGAAGGCCATGCAGATGATCGATTCCTGACGCCGTGAGCAACGACGAAACCCAGCCGTATTCCCCACCCGGGGACGACCTGCTGGCGCTGCCGTCGGGGTACATGATCAACGAGTACCGCATCGAGCGGATACTCGGCGGCGGTGGCTTCGGCATTACCTATCTGGCCCACGACACGCACCTCGACTGTCGTGTGGCGATCAAGGAGTACCTGCCGCGCGATGTTTCCGTGCGCGGCAGCGACATGGCCGTGCAGTCCCGTTCGAGCGCGGCCGCCAAGGCCTTCGAGTGGGGCCTGCAGCGCTTCCTGCTGGAGTCCCGGGCACTGGCCAGCTTTCATCATCCGGGCATCGTGCGGGTGTTGCGCTACTTCCGCGCCAACGCCACCGCCTACATGGTGATGGAGTATGAAACCGGCCAGCCCCTGCAGAACTGGCTGATCGGTCGTCTGCCCCTCGACCGGGCCAGCCTGCTGCGCATCGTCCGCCCCTTGCTCGACGGGCTGGAAGTGGTGCATGCCGCCGGCTTCCTGCACCGGGACATCAAGCCCGGCAACATCTACATGCACGCCGACGGTTCGCCGGTGCTGCTGGATTTCGGTTCGGCGCGGCGCGTGGAGATGGACGGCCAGGATCAGACCATGACCGCGGTGGTCACCCCCGGCTTTGCCCCCGCCGAGCAATATCATCGCCACGGCAAGCAGGGGCCATGGACCGATCTCTACGCGCTGGCCGGCGTGATGTACTGGATGGTCACCGGCAAGTTGCCGCTGGAAGCCTTCGCCCGTTTGCGCGAGGACGGCATGCCGTCGGCGGCGAGCATCGGCAACCGGGATGTGTTCGGGGTGGGGCTGCTCAATGCCATTGACTGGGCCCTCAATCCGGATGAGGGCAAGCGCCCGCGCCAGGTGGCGGATTTTCGCCGGGCCTGTCTGGCGCCACCGACCGGTGGCGAAGGGCCGGTCGATCCGCCCGTAGAGGCCGCACTGCCGCTGGGCCTGTCGGCTTCCGAGGCGCGCACCTTCATCGGCGCCGTGCTGTTTGCCGACGTGGTCGGGGTGAGCGGCGATGCCGGCGCCCTGCAGGAAGGGCGCACGCGGCTCGTCAAGATGCTCTCCGACGCCATCGCGCCGGTGCCGCCCTCTTCCCGGCTGGCGGTGAATACCAAGGAAGGGTGCGCGGTGTGCTATGTCGGCGACCCGGAGGATGCCCTGCGCACGGCCGTCCAGCTGGGTGACGTGGCCGCCGTCGAAGGGCTCGGCGTGCACATGGGCATCAACCTCGGTGCGGTCCGCATCGCCCCCGACCCCAACGGCCGTTCGCGCATCCTCGGCGATGGCATCTCCACCGCCTTCCGGGTCATGCGTTTTTCCAACCCGGGCCAGGTGCTGGTGGCGCGGGCCTATTACGAGGTCATCCAGCATCTCAAGCGCAATGCCTCCGAGTGCTTCCAGCACCTGGGCGTGCGCCGTGATCCGCAGGCCCGTGACCACGACATTTACGCCTACAGCGGCGAAACCCTGGCGGCCAGCGCCCGGGTGGTGGACCTGTCGATCCGTCAGGCGGCCACCGGCGCCGACATCACGCCGGCGAGCATCGAGGCCGCCGAGCGCATCCTGGCCCTGCACATCGGGCCGATGGCGAAGATCCTGGTGCGCAAGACGGTGCCCCGCGCCGGCAGCCGTGCCGAGCTGTACCAGCTGCTGGCCGACCTGATCCCCGATCCGGCGCCGCGGGCCGCCTTCCTGTCCGGTGTAGTGGCCAGCTCCGGCCCGGTTTCCGCCATGTCGCAGGCGCGCACGGCATCGGTGCAGGCCGGGGCTGGCAGTGTCGCCGGCACCGGCTCGGGGGCTTCGTCAGCCCAGGTCAGCGTGATTCCCGATGAAGAGCTGGCACGCATCGAAAAACTCTTTGCCCGCCACATCGGGCCGATGGCCAGGGTGCTGGTGCGCCGCGAGTCGCGCAGCGCCAACAGCCCGGAAACCCTGTGCCGGGCCCTGGCCAGTCATATCGACAAGGATGCCGAGCGGCTGCGCTTCATGGCCGACGCCGGCTTCTGAGGGTGCGTCCGGCTCCCGCCGCGGCGTCGACCGGCGTATATTCCGTCCTCCGCCGACGGGCCTGACCCGTTCGATTCGTCCCGCTTTCCCCGCGCACACCATGCCATTACCCAGCTACAACCCCGCCGAGTACGACGCCCTGCTCGCCGGCAAAGTCGCCCGCTTCAAGGAAGATTTCGCGCCCTTCGCCGTTCCCGAGCCGGCTGTCTTTCCGTCTGCGCCGCTGCATTACCGCCTGCGCGCCGAATTCCGCATGTGGCACGACGGCGCCCGGGTCGATTACGCCATGTTCGACCCCGCCGAGCCGAAGCTGCCGATCGCCATCGATGACTTTCCGCCGGCCGCCGCGCCCATCAGCGCCGCCATGCCGCGCCTGCGCGATGCCCTGATGGCCTGCGAGGTGCTCAAGCGCAAGCTCTTCCAGGTGGATTTTCTCGCCACCCTCAGCGGCGAGTTGATGATTACCCTGATCTACCACCGCCCCCTCGAAGAAACCTGGGAAGCCGCCGCGACCGAGCTGGCCGCCACGCTCGGTGCGCAGATCATCGGGCGCAGCCGCAAGCAGAAGATCGTGGTCGGCCGTGACTGGCTGCAGGAAGAGATCGAACTCAACGGCCGGCGCCTGCGCTACAAGCAGATCGAAGGCAGCTTCAGTCAGCCCAACGGCGAGGTAAACCGCAAGATGCTCGGCTGGGCCTGCGCCCGTGCCGAGGGCATCGGCGGCGACCTGCTGGAGCTGTACTGCGGCAACGGCAACTTCACGGTGGCGCTGGCGCCGCAGTTCGGGCGGGTGCTTGCCACCGAAGTCAGCAAGCCTTCGGTGGAGGCCGCCAATTACAGCCTCGAAGCCAACGCCATCGACAACGTGACGATGGTGCGTATGTCCAGCGACGAGATCAGCGACGCTTACACCGGCGGCCGCGAATACCGGCGCATGGACGGTGTGGATCTGGCCAGCTACCACTTCACCACACTGTTTCTCGATCCGCCGCGCAGCGGCCTCGACGCGGGCACGCTGCAGCTGGCCAGCGGCTTCGAGAACATCCTGTACATCTCCTGCAACCCGCTGACGCTGCAGGCCAACGTTGCCGCGCTGCAGGCCACCCACCGTATCGCCGAGGCGGCGGTGTTCGACCAGTTTCCCTACACCCACCACCTGGAGTGCGGGCTGCTGCTGACGCGGCGCTGAGGCTTTCGCGCGCTGCACAAACAAAAGCCCCGCCGGATCTGGCGGGGCTTTTTGCTTTGGTGCAGGTTGCGGTTACTTGCCGGAATCGGTGCTGGTGGCGCTGTCGAGGCGGCGGGCTTCTTCGTCGCTGACGTACTCGAAAACACGCACCACCTTTTGCACGCCGCTGGTGGTGCGGGCGATTTCGGTGGCGGCGTCGCCTTCCTTCTGGCTGACCAGGCCGAGCAGATACACCACGCCGGCTTCGGTGACGACCTTCACGTGCTGGATGTGGAAGTCTTTCTGGTCCACGAAGCGGGCCTTGACCTTGGAACTGATGTAGCTGTCGCTGCTGCGTGCCGAGAAGGTGCTGGTGGGGGCCACGCGCAATTCATTGACCACCTCGCGGACGTTCTCGACCGTTGCGGCTACCCGTCCGGCTTCGTCACGGCTGGCTTCGTTGAAGGCCTCGCCGGTGAGCAGCAGCTTGCGGTTGAAGGAGGTGGTGTTCAGGTGCACCTTGTCGCCGAGGCGGTCGGAGATCCACTTGCTGGCCTTCCATTCGATGCCCTCGTCCTCCACGTAGGTGCCGGAGCTGCGCCGGTCTGAAACCATGGCCACGGCCATGCCGGTGCCACCGACGATTACCGGGATGCAGCCCTGGGCTGCAGACAGGGTGGCCAGCGCCAGGGCTGCCCGCAGGAGGGTGGTGCGCAGAGGGGTCATTCTTCAATTCCGAGAAAGAGGCAGTCGATGCCGTCGCACAGACAGTGCAGGGTCAGGAGGTGGACTTCCTGGATACGGGCGGTGCGGTCGGCGGGGACGCACAGGTGAATGTCGTCCGGCCCGAGCAGGTCGGTGATCTTGCCGCCGTCCTTGCCGGTGAGGGCGACAACCAGCATCTCGCGCTCGTGGGCCGTGTGGATGGCCTCGATCACGTTGGGCGAGTTGCCGCTGGTGGAAATGGCCAGCAGCACGTCGCCGGGCTGGCCGAGGGCCCGCACCTGCTTCGAGAACACCTGGGTGAAGTCGTAATCGTTGGCGATCGAGGTGAGGGTCGAGCTGTCGGTGGTCAGCGCAATGGCGGCCAGCGGCGGGCGTTCCATCTCGAAACGGTTGAGCAGTTCGGCGGAGAAGTGCTGGGCATCGGCTGCCGAGCCGCCGTTGCCACAGGCGAGAATCTTGCCGTTGGCCATCAGGCAGTGGGTCATGGCCTCGATGGCGGCGGCGATGGGTTCGGCCATGAATTCCAGTGCGGCCAGCTTGGTCTGGGCACTGTCGTTAAATTGCTGGGCGATGCGGGCGACGAGATCCATCACGAACTCCGGAAGTAGTTGCGCCGATTTTAGCATCCGTGCCGCCCGCCAAGCCGGAAGCGAGAGATCCGCTTACAAACCGATGTAAATATCCACCCGCAGGCGCTTCCAGGGGTTGGGGTCGGTGGCCATTTTGCCGATGCGCCCACCTACCGGCGTGCCCTTGTCCATCTCCCCGGCGACCTCCCGGTTGTCGGCGCGGGGCAGGTAGCCGAGCTTCTCGCCGCGCCATTCGACGCGTATCGCGAAGGGGTCGTGGGGGTTGTCCGGTTCGCGGATCAGGGCCAGGCGGTCGCCTTCGCGCATCTCGTCCCACAGGATCTTGCCGCCATAGAACTGGAAGCCGGCCAGCGGCGAGCTCTGGACGAGGATGCGCACCTGCTGGGCGAAGGCGGGCAGGGCCAGGCACAGCGCCAGGAGCGGGGCGAGGAGGGCCTTACGACGCATCGAAGGCGCCGCGAATCCATTCGACACGCTCGCTGTCGAGCCCGTCGAGGAGCACTGCGTCGAAGCGGCACGGCCGGTTGGCGTAGCGGCGGCCGGCGCTGATCAGCCAGAACTGGGCGGCCATGATGATGCGGCGCTGCTTGCTGGCGGTGATGCTGGCCGCCGCCCCGCCGAAGCGCGCATTGCTGCGCAGGCGCACCTCGACGAAGACGATGGCATCGCCGTCGCCGGCGATCAGGTCCACCTCGCCGCCGCGGCAGCGCACGTTGCGGGCGATGAGGCGCAGCCCGTGACGTTCCAGATGGGCGGCGGCCAGTGCCTCGGCGGCTTCGCCCCGTTTCAGGTGTTCGGCTTGCATCGCTGTGCCCCCGCGCCCACAATCTGCCTCCCCCGCCCTTTGCCACCAAGCCTGCCATGCATTCCGCACTCCCCGATGTATCGACCGTTTCACCACTTTCCAAGACACCGTCATTGTATGTGGTCGCCACGCCGATGGGAAACCTGCAGGACATTAGCCTGCGCGGCCTGGCGGTGCTCAAGTCGGTAGCGGCGGTGGCCTGCGAGGACACCCGGCACAGCCAGCGTCTGCTCGAAGCCTTTGGCATCAAGACAAAATTGGTGGCACTGCACGAGCACAACGAGCAGGTAGCCGTCGGGCAGGTCATCAAGATGCTCGAAGCCGGCCAGCACGTGGCGCTGATTACCGATGCCGGCACGCCGGCGGTGTCCGACCCGGGCGCCCGGGCGGTGGCGCGGGTGCAGGATGCGGGCTTCCCGGTGGTGCCGGTGCCCGGCGCCTGTGCGGCGATTGCGGCGCTGTCGGCGTCCGGGCTGGCCGACGGGCACTTCCATTTTCACGGCTTCCTGCCGGTCAAGTCGGCGGCCCGCAAGGCCATGCTCGAAACGCTGCGCAGCGTGCCCGGCACACTGGTGTTTTACGAGGCCCCGCACCGCATCGGTGAAACCCTCGACGACCTGGCCGCCACGCTGGAGCCGGTGCGCGAGATTGTCGTCGCGCGGGAAATCACCAAGATGTTCGAGCAGATCGTGCGCATGCCGATTGCCGAGGCGCCGGCCTGGCTGGCCGCCGACCCGAACCGTTCGCGCGGCGAGTTCGTGCTGCTGGTGTCGGCCGCACCGCCGACCGAAGGCCTGTCGCCCGAAACAGAGCGGGTGCTCGGCCTGCTGCTGGCCGAACTGCCGGTCAAGCAGGCTGCCAAGCTCGCCGCCGCGATCACCGGCGCATCGAAGAACGATTTGTATGAGCGGGCGCTGGCGCTGAAAGCCGCCGCCGAATAAGCCCCCCGCGTGCTGTGGGTCGGACTTCAGTCCGACACCGCCCGTTCAGCCCATGCAGTCGGACTGAAGTCCGACCCACAGGGGAGGCAGTGCTGTCGGTGTTGTGGGTCGGACTTTAGTCCGACTGCGCGGCGTCAGAGAGGGGATGTCGGACTTAAGTCCGACCCACAGAGGCATCCGACACCACCCTTTCAGCTTTCGCCGCCCTGCAGGCCGTACTTCCGGATCTTGTCGTGCAGGGTGGTTTTGGCGATGCGCAGGGCTTCGGCACTGCGGGCCAGGCTGCCGCCCTGGCGGCGCAGTTCGGCGGCGATCAGGCTGCGCTCGAAACTCACCACCGATTCGGCCAGCGAGGCCGGCGGGGCATCGCCGGTGGCGCTGCCGAGGATGTCCTTGCCCACTCCCAGCACCAGGCAGTCGGCCACGTTACGCAGCTCGCGCACGTTACCGGGCCAGGTGTGGGCCATCAGGTTGCGCATCTGCTCGGGGGGCACCACCGGCAGCGGGCGTTCGTGGCGGGCGGCGGCGAGAAGCAGGAAGTGCTCTAGCAGCAGCGGAATGTCCTCGCGCCGCTCGCGTAGCGGCGGCAGGTCGATGGTCACCACGTTGAGGCGGTAATACAGGTCGGCGCGGAAGGTGTGGCGTTCGGCGCGTTCCTTCAGGTCGTCCTTGGTGGCCGCCACCACGCGGCAATCCACCGGCTGCTGCTGGTTGGAGCCGAGGCGCTCGACGACCCTTTCCTGCAGCACCCGCAGCAGCTTGATCTGCACGCCCATCGGCATGCTTTCCAGTTCATCGAGGAACAGCGTGCCCTTGTTGGCGTATTCGATCTTGCCGATGCGGCGCTTTTGCGCCCCGGTGAAGGCGCCGGCCTCGTGGCCGAAGAGTTCGCTGTCGAGCAGGTTGTCGGGCAGGCCGCCGCAGTTGAGGGCCACCAGCGGGCCGCTCTTGCGCGGCGACAGCTCGTGCAGGCACTGGGCGATGAGTTCCTTGCCGGTGCCGGTTTCGCCGCGCACCAGCACGTCCACGCTGGTGCCGGCCACGTCCATCACCAGCTGGCGCACGCGGGCCATTTGCGGCGAGCGGCCGATGAGCTTGCTCTCGGCGCCGTCGCGTTGTTTCAGGCGGCGGCGCAGGTCGAGCACTTCGAGGGTCAGGGCGCGTTTTTCGAGGGCTCGGCGCACCACGTCCACCAGCAGCTCCGGTGAAAAGGGCTTCTGGATGAAGTCGTAGGCGCCGCCGCGCATGGCTTCGACGGCGAGGGTCACGTCACCGTGGCCGGTGATGATGATGACCGGCAGGTCGGCGTCCATGGCGCGGGCGCGGCGCAGCACTTCCATGCCGTCGGCCTTGGGCAGGCGCATGTCGGTGACGACCACGCCGGGAAAGCCGGCGTGCAGGCGCTGAAAGCCTTCTTCGGCCGAGCCGACGCCTTCAACCGGAATGTCGGCAAGCATCATGGCCTGCTCGCAGCCGAGGCGCACGTCGGGATCGTCTTCGATGATGAGGGCGCGGAGTTCCGGGTTCATGGCTTTTCTTTCGGGGCAGCGGGGAGTTGCAGGATGAAGCGGGCACCGCCTGCGGGGCGGTTCTCGGCGCGCAGGTCGCCGCCGAACTCGCGCACGATGTCGCGCGAGATGGCCAGCCCGAGGCCGAGGCCTTCGCCGGCCGGCTTGGTGGTGAAGAAGGGCTCGAAGAGCTGGCCGTTTTCAGGCAGGCCGCTGCCGCTGTCGGCAATCGACAGTTCGATGTTGCCGGCCTCGCCGGGGCCGGCTTCGATCAGCAGTTCGCGGTGTGCGGCGTCGGCCATGGCATCGGCGGCGTTGCGGATCAGGTTGATGAGCACCTGCTCCAGGCGGTTCTGGTCGCACCAGGCAATGTCGCGGCCGGCCTCGCAGCGGTTGATGACGGTGATGTCGGCCTTGGCCAGGCGCTGGTCGAGCAGGAACAGGGCGGCGCCCACCGCGTGGGCCAGATCGGCCGGGGCGGGGATGGCCGGCGACTTACGGGCGAAGGTCTTGAGCGGGGTGATGATGCGGCCCATCTGGTCGGCCAGGCGGGCGATGATGCCCAGGTTCTGCTCGACGGTGGGCAGGTTGCCGCGCTTCATGAATTCGATGGCGTTGCCCGACAGGGTGCGCATGGCGCCCAGCGGCTGGGCCAGTTCGTGGGTGATGCCGGCCGCCAGTTGGCCGAGCACGGCGAGCTTGGCGGCCTGCACCAGTTCGTCCTGCGCAGCGCGCAGGGTCTGCTCGGCCTGCAGGCGTTCGGTCACTTCCTTGCGCAGGCGGGCGTTGGTGTCGGTGAGGGCCTTGGTGCGCCGGGCAACCTTGCTTTCGAGCTGGGCGTTGGCCTGCTCAAGCAGGGTCTTGGCTTCCAGCTTCTGGCCGATGATGCGCCGGCGCTGGGCCACGACCAACAGCAGGAGCAGCACGAAACCGGTGGCGACGGAAGCCAGCGCGGCGTGGCCGAAGGCCTGGGCGCGCACCGGGCGCAGGTCGGAGAAGATCTGCAGGCGCCAGCCCAGCTCGGTGAGCGGGCGGCCATGCACCAGGTAGCTGCCGGCAATGTCCTGGCGCGAGCGGGGCGGGTGCTGGCGCAGGTTCATGTGCACGATCTGCCCCTCGGGCCCCATGGCCTCGTCGATGCGCACCGGAAAATCGCCAATCAGGCCGTCGTTGTAGAGGCGGCTCATCTTGATGTCCACCAGGGTGTCGAGGGGCAGCGGGTTGAGGGCCGTGTAGCGCCACTCGGGCACCGAGGACAGGATCACCACCCCGTTGCCGTCGGCGATCAGGGCCGGCGCGCCGAGCAGCTCCCAGGCCTTGTCGAGCTGGCCGAGGCTGATCTTGATGACCGCCACGCCGACCACCCGCTCGCCGTCGCGGATCGGATGCGACACGAAGTAGCCCGGCTCGCTGCGGGTGATGCCGATGGCGAAATGGCGGCCAACGCGTCCGGCGAGGCCGTCGAGGTAGTAACTGCGGAAGGACAGGTCCTCACCGATGAAGCTGTCGTCCGGGTGGTCCCAGTTGCTGGACGCCAGCACGATGCCGCGCTCGTCCACCACGAAGATGGCGATGCTGCCGATGTGCCCGTTGAGGCGCTGCAGGAAGCGGTTGGCCGCCAGCACGCTGGCCGCGCTGCGCGGCTTGTGCATCACGTTGAGCACTTCCTCGTTGAGCTGGATGGTGGCC
The DNA here is from genome assembly GCF_008107625.1 of Zoogloea oleivorans. Taxonomy (GTDB): domain Bacteria; phylum Pseudomonadota; class Gammaproteobacteria; order Burkholderiales; family Rhodocyclaceae; genus Zoogloea; species Zoogloea oleivorans. The sequence goes on along the minus strand of NZ_SDKK01000015.1, from coordinate 108,130 downwards.
GGGATGTGGGCGTAGCGATTGACGATGCCATCCACCGCGGCGGCAAACAGGTCGAGCCGGTGGCCGGCGTCGGTGCGCAGGGTCTGCATGCCCTGGTACTCGCTGGCCCGGTAGCCACCAAAGCCGATCAAGCCGATCACCAGCAGGAAGGCGGCGACGATGAAGGGATTGGGCGAGAGCTGCCGCGAGGGGGGCGTCTGTGGGGCGGAGGAGGGCTCGGACATGGCTAATGGTCGTTCAGACTGCACACATGATAGGGCTGGTCTGTCCCGGAGGGGGCCTGTGCCCTGCAAGAGGGCGTTAGTTCCCCCCGGAAGGAAGCCAGCCCTACTGTGCAGGAAACTCACTCCGCTTTGAGGGAAGTGCCGCCCCCTGTGGGTCGGACTTCAGTCCGACAACGGGTATTGTCGGATCGCCTCTGTGGGTCGGACTTCAGTCCGACAACGCACGCAGAACGGGCACTATCGGATCGCTTCTGTGGGTCGGACTTCAGTCCGACAACGCGGGCTGAGCGGGTGAAGTCGGACTGAAGTCCGACCCACAGGAGTGTCAGTGCTGCAGGATTTTGGCCAGGAACTGCCGTGCGCGCTCGGAACGCGGGGCGCCGAAGAAGGCGTCCTTGCTGTCGTCCTCGACGATCAGGCCCTTGTCCATGAAGATCACCCGGTTGGCGACCTTGCGCGCGAAGCCCATCTCGTGGGTGACGCACATCATCGTCATGCCTTCCTGGGCCAGCTCGACCATCACATCGAGCACCTCGTTGATCATCTCCGGATCAAGGGCCGAGGTCGGTTCGTCGAACAGCATGCAGATCGGGTCCATGCACAGCGCGCGGGCGATCGCCACGCGTTGCTGCTGGCCGCCGGAGAGCTGGCCGGGGAATTTCTCGGCATGGGCTTTTAGGCCGACCCGTTCGAGCAGCTTGAGGCCCTTGGCGCGCGCTTCGTCCTTCGAGCGGCCGAGGACCTTCTCCTGGGCAATCGAGAGGTTGTCGGTGATGCTCATGTGCGGGAACAGCTCGAAGTGCTGGAACACCATGCCGACCCGGCTGCGCAGCTTGGAGAGATTGGTCTTCGGGTCGCCCACCGAGATGCCATCCACGGTGATTGCGCCAGCCTGGAAAGGTTCGAGGCCATTGACGCACTTGATGAGGGTGGATTTGCCGCTGCCGGACGGGCCGCAGACGACGATCACTTCGCCCTTTTTGACCTGCGTGGTGCAGTCGGTCAGAACCTGGAAGCTGCCGTAGTGCTTGGAAACGTTGTCGATGGAGATCATGTCGGGCTCCTGGGGGTCAGTGCGCCACGTGGGCGTTGAGTTTCTTTTGATAGCGGCGCACCAGTTGCGAGGCCGCGAAACAGATGAGGAAGTAAACGACGCCGGCAAAGAGCAGCAGCTCGACCAGCCGGCCGTCCCGGTCGCCGACCTTGTAGGCGGCGCCGAAGAAGTCGGCCAGCGCCGACATGTAGACCAGTGAGGTGTCCTGGAACAGCACGATGGCCTGGGTGAGCAGCAGCGGGACCATGTTGCGGAAGGCTTGCGGCAAGACCACCAGACGCATCGCCTGGCTGTAACTCATGCCCAGCGCCGACGCTGCGGCCACCTGGCCCTTGGGCACGCTCTGGATGCCGGCGCGGATGATTTCCGAGTAGTAGGCCGACTCGAAGAGTGCGAAGCCGATCATCGCCGAGGTGAGGCGCACGTCGGTGTTGGGGTCGAGGTTGAAGAAGCTCCTCAGCAGTTGCGGCACGATGAGGAAGAACCACAGCAGCACCATCACCAGCGGGATCGAGCGGAAGAGGTTGACGTAGCCGGCCGCGAACCACGCCAGCGGTTTGACCGGCGACAGACGCAGCATGGCCAGCAGGGTGCCCCACACGATGCCGAAGATGACCGCGGTGACGGTGATCTCGAGGGAGATCTTCATGCCGTCCCACAGGAAGGGCAGGGCGCCGGGGATGGAGGACCAATCGAAGTCGTACATCTCACTTACCTCCCAGGTAGCCCGGCACGCGGGTCTTGTTTTCGAGGTGGCGCATCAGCGTCATGACCACCACGTTGATGAGCACGTAGAGCAGGGTCACAGCGATGAAGGATTCGTAGGGTTGTGCGGTGTAATCGACCAGCTGGCGCCCTTGCGCAGCGAGTTCGAGCAGGCCGATGGTCGAGCACACGGCGGAGTTCTTGAAAATGTTGAGAAACTCGGAAGTGAGCGGCGGCACGACCAGCCGGAAGGCCATCGGCAGGAGCACGTGGCGGTAGGTTTGCGGCAGTGTGAAGCCCAGCGCCAGGCCGGCGTTCTTCTGGCCACGCGGCAGCGAGTTGATGCCGGCACGCACCTGTTCGCAAACCCGCGCACTGGTGAAGAAGCCCAGGCACACCATGGCCGAGACGAACTGCTGGGTGACCGGATCGAGCTTCTGCTTGAAGGCGTCGCCCAGGCTGGCTGGCAGCAGTTCGGGCAGCACGAAGTACCAGATGAACAGCTGCACCAGCAGCGGCACGTTGCGGAAGATCTCCACGTAGGCGCTGGCCAGACCCGACAGCCACTTGTTGGGCACGGTGCGCAGCACCCCCATCAGGCTGCCCAGCGCCAGCGCGATGAGCCACGCCGACAGGGACAGCAGCACGGTGGTCTGCAGCCCCGACAGCATCCAGCCCAGGTAGGTGCTGTCGCCCGAGGCGGCGGGGCTGAGGAAGATGCCCCAGTTCCATTGGTAATTCATGTTGCTTTCCTTTCCGGGTAGTGATGCCCCTGTGGGTCGGACTTCAGTCCGACAACACGGGCTGAACATGCGCTGTCGGACTGAAGTCCGACCCACGGGGTCAGGGCGGTGCTGAGTACTCCATGCATCGGCTGCAGCTCCTTTGTGTTGCCGCTCCTGGTCAGGGCCAGCGAGGCCAGGCTGCTGGCCTTCCGGGCTGCCTGTGGGTCGGACTTCAGTCCGACAACATGGGCTGAACGTGCGCTGTCGGACTGAAGTCCGACCCACGGGGTCAGGGCGGTGCTGAGTGCTTCATGCATCGGCTGCAGCTCCTTCGTGCTGCCGCTCCTGGTCAGGGCCAGCGAGGCCAGGCTGCTGGCTTTCCGGGCTGCCTGTGGGTCGGACTTCAGTCCGACAACATGGGCTGAACGTGCGCTGTCGGACTGAAGTCCGACCCACGGGGTCAGGGCGGTGCTCAGTACTCCATGAACATCCGCTGCAGTTCCTTGGCCTCGGTGGTCCTGGTCAGGGCCACCGAGGCGAGGATGCGGGCCTTCTGGGGGTTGAGGTCGTGGGCGACGACCCAGTCGTACTTGTCGTCGGGCTGCTCGGCATTGCGCAGCACGAAGCCACCGCCCACCACGCGGGACGAGCGGATGATCTGCACGCCCTTGCCGCGCAGTTCCTGCAGGGCTGGCACCACCGCGCCGCTCACCGAGCCGTTGCCGGTGCCGGCGTGGATGATGGCCTTGGCGCCGCCCTGGGCGAAGGCCCGGTAGGCGGTGGGGGTGGCGTTGCCGTAGCCGTAGGCGATGTCCACCGGGGCCAGCTTGTCGAGCTTGTCGATGTCGAACTCGGTGCCGCTGGTGTGGCGCTTGGCCGGGGCGCGGAACCAGTAGGTCTTGCCCTCGACGATCATGCCCAGCGGGCCCCACGGGCTCTTGAAGGCTTCGGTCTTGATGTTGACCGTCTTGGCCACGTCGCGGCCGGTGTGGATCTCGTCGTTCATGGTGACGAGCACGCCCTTGCCGGCGGAATCCTTGCTGCTGGCCACGGCCACTGCGTTGTAGAGGTTGAGCATGCCGTCGGCCGACATGGCGGTGCCCGGACGCATGGAGCCGACGATGACCACCGGCTTGTCGGTCTTGAGCACGAGGTTCAGGAAGAAGGCGGTTTCTTCGAGGGTGTCGGTGCCGTGGGTGATGACGATGCCGTCCACGTCGGGCTGGCGGGCCAGCGCCGCGACGCGCTTGCCGAGGGTGATCAGGTGTTCGTTGGTGAAGCTCTCGGAGGCGATCTGGAAGACCTGGTCGCCGCGCACGTCGGCCAGGTTCTTGAGTTCCGGCACGCCGGCGATGAGCTTGTCCACCGGCACCTTGGCGGCCTGGTAGGTGGCGCTGTTGGCCACGCTGGTGCCGGCGCCGGCAATGGTGCCGCCGGTGGCCAGGATGACGACTTGCGGCTTGTCGGCGGCGAAGGCGGCCGAACAGGCAACAAACAGGGCGCTGGCGGCAAAGAGGCTGCGGAGCTGTACGGGTTTCATGATCTGGGATTCCTTGTGAACGTGGGGGAGGGGGCGATCAGAAGTTGTGGCGGATGCCGGTGGCGATGGCGCTGTTGTCGAGGCCGGCTGCGGTACCCATGAAACTGTAGGCGCCGCCACCGCCGGTGGTCTTGGCCGAGTCGTTGTCGATCTTGGTATAGAAGGCGTACAGCTTGGTGCGCTTGGAAAGGTTGTAGTTGTAGGCCAGGGTGTATTGCCTGGCGCCGGTGTCGCTGGTGTCACTGTAGTCGCCGGCGACGCCCAGGTTGGCGTGGAATTCGTGGGCACCCATCGGCACCATGGCGGCGAGGCGGAAGTAGTTGCGGCTCTTCTCGTCGCCGAGGGTGGTCTTGGTGGAACGTTCGTACAGCCCGCCGAGTACGAAGGACTGGAAGGTGTAGGCGCCGCCGAAGGTGATCGCCCGGTCGTTGTTGAAGCGGACGGCGGGGTCGGTGTCGAGGTTGGTGGTGCTTTGGGTGGAGGCGTAGCTCAGGGCCGCGTGCAGCGGCCCCTGGTCATAGGCGCCGACGATGCCCAGGTGATGGGGCGTTTGCTTCGAGGCGGTGGATTTGGGCGCTTCGTCGAGCAGGGCGTAGGCCACGTCGAGGGTGAAGCCGCGCACGCTGGGGCTGGTGTACCAGAGGGTGTTGTTCATGCGTCCGCCGGCGGCAGTGGAGTTGCCCATCGTCGCCATCGACAGCAGTGCATCCGACGAGTGGCCGCTGTCGTGGTTGTGCATGCTGATGTAGTCGTAGGTGGCGTAGTACACCGGCCCGAGGGTGCGACCCAGGCGCAGGGTGCCGGGGCTGCCTTTGAGGCCGACGAAGCTGTCGCGGCTGGCGAGGGCGACGGCGTCGCCGCCATCGACGCGCACGCGGCTCTCGATCTGGAAGATCACGGCATTGCCGCCGCCCAGGTCTTCGGTGCCCTTGAAGCCGATGCGCGAGGCGTTATCGACCACCTCGGTGCGGGAGCCGCCTGAGCCAACGGAGACGCGTTCGAAGCTGGCGTTGAGGCGCCCGTAAACCGTCACGTTCGGTTCGGCGTGGGCGGCAAGGCTGGCCAGGGCCGTGAGGGTGGCGAGGGCCAGGCGGGGGTGTGTGGTGGAGGTCATCGGGTTTTCCTGAGCGGGGGGTGGGGTGAGCTGCAAGGGCGTCCGTTGAGACGGATCTGCTTATTCGAAGGCCTTGTCGTTGGGCGCCTTGAAGAGCTTCTGCATGGCGTCGGAGATCGGGAAGTTGAGGTTCAGGCCCTTGGGCGGAATCGGCTGGGTGAACCACTTCTTGTAGATGGCCTCGGCTTCGCCGGAGGTCATGGCCTTGGCCAGGGCGGTGTCGACGACCTTCTTGAAGCCCGGATCGTCCTTTCGCATCATGCAGCCGTAGGCTTCGAAGCTCTGCGGGGTGCCGATCACGGCCCAGTCGGCAGGGCGCTTGGCCTTGGCCAGTTCGCCGTAGAGCAGGGCGTCGTCCATCATGAAGGCGACGGCACGGCCGGTCTCCAGCGTGAGGAAGGACTCGCCGTGGTCCTTGGCGGAGATGATGTTCATGGCGAGCTTCTTGTCCTCGTTCATCTTGCGGATGAGGCGCTCGGAGGTGGTGCCGGCGGTGGTCACCACGTTCTTGCCGGCCAGATCGGGGAAGTCCTTGATGCCGGACTCCTTCTTGGTCATCAGGCGCGTGCCGATGATGAAGATGGTGTTGGAGAAGGCGACCTGGCGGCCCCGTTCGGCATTGTTGGTGGTGGAGCCGCACTCGATGTCGACGGTGCCGTTCTGCACCAGCGGGATGCGGTTCTGCGAGGTGACCGGGGTGAGCTTGACGGCGAGGGCGGGCAGCTTGAGCTCGGCCTTGACGGCGTCGACGACCTTGAGCATCAGCTCCTGGCTGTAGCCGACGACCTGCTGCTTGTCGTCGTAGTAGGAGAAGGGGATCGACGATTCCCGGTGGCCGAGGGCGATGGTGCCGCTGTCCTTGATCTTCCTGAGGGTTGGCGATTCCTGGGCGAAGACGGGCTGGGCGATGCCGGCGATGAGCAGACAGCTGGCGGCAAGCTTGAGGGAGGTGCGCATGATTCGGAACTCCTGCAGAAGGGGTGAAGGGCACGCGGCGCGGTGGCGTCGTCTGCCTTCTCTATTGCAGGGCCTGTGCCAGCTTTTTGCGGGTCGATCAATGCCGCTAAGTCATTGACTTGTATGGGGGCGGTGCCGGCGGGAGGCGGTCCGCCGTTCGGAAAACCGGATGGGTGCCCGATGAGGCATCGGAAATCCGAATGCGTTTTCGGCAGGGCAGCTTCGTCTTGAGGGTAATTTCCGACGGTGCTAAGGTCTTCGCCTGTTCACGAAAGGTTCGTCACCATGCGCCGCTCCCTGATCCTGTTCGCCCTTACGCTGCTGCCCGCGCCCGCATTTGCCGATGTGGCGTGCGAAACCCATCCCAAGTCCGAATGGCGGCGCGAGAACGAAGTCCGGGCCCGCCTCGTTGGCAAGGGCTACCAGATCCGCACGCTCAAGGTGGATGAGCAGTGCTACAAAGTTGAGGGGCGTGACAAGGAGGGTCGCAAGGTGGAGGTGCGCCTCGACCCCAAGACCCTGGCCATCGTGCATTCAGAGTTCGAGGATTGATTGCCCGGGCGGGCTGGTAAAATGACCGGCTCGCTATTCTGCCTACGGACCGAACCGCCATGCCGAACCTGACCCTCACCCGCCCCGACGACTGGCACCTGCACGTGCGCGATGGCGCCGCCCTGGCTGCCGTGGTGCCCGATACCGCCCGCCGCTTCGGCCGCGCGCTGATCATGCCCAACCTGCGTCCGCCGGTGACCACCGTCGAGCAGGCCGCCGCCTACCGGGCGCGCATCCAGGCCGCGGTGCCGGCCGGGCTCAAGTTCGATCCGCTGATGACGTTGTATCTCACCGACACCCTCAAGCCCGAAGAGATCGACAAGGCCGCGGCCAGCGGCTTCATTCCCGCCGCCAAGCTCTACCCGGCCGGCGCAACGACCAACTCGGATGCGGGTGTCACCGACATCGCCAAGGTGTATCCCGTTCTCGAACGGATGGCGGAAAAGGGCATTGCCCTGTGTGTTCATGGCGAGGTAACTCATGCTGACGTTGATATCTTTGATCGCGAGCGCGTCTTTATCGATCGCGTACTGGCGCCGCTTGCAGCGCGCTTCCCGGCCCTGCGCATTGTCTTCGAGCACATCACGACGGCCGAGGCAGCGCAATTCGTGAGCGAAGCAGGGGCCAACGTGGGCGCCACCATCACCGCCCACCACCTGCTCCTCAACCGTAACGCAATCTTCGCTGGCGGCATCCGTCCGCATCACTACTGCCTGCCGGTGCTCAAGCGTGAAACCCACCGCGAAGCACTGGTGCGGGTGGCCACGTCCGGCAGCAACAAGTTCTTCCTCGGCACCGACTCGGCACCCCACGCCAAGAGCACCAAGGAAGCCGCCTGCGGCTGTGCCGGCTGCTACACCTCCCACGCCGGCATCGAGCTGTACGCCGAAGCTTTCGAGCAGGCCGGCGCGCTGGACAAGCTGGAAGCCTTTGCCAGCTTCAACGGCCCCGACTTCTACCGCCTGCCGCGCAATACCGAGACCATCACGCTGGCCAGGGAAAGCTGGGACGTGCCGGCCGGCTTCGACTATCTGCCCGGCGATCCGCTGGTGCCCCTGCGCGGTGGCGAGCAGGTCCACTGGAAGCTGGTCTGAGCCTTAACCTGTGAGCCGACGATGCGCCTGAACCTCAAGTCCCTGCTGATCCTCGCTGCCGTGCCCTTTCTCGCTGCCTGCGAGAACGAAGGCATTGCCTTTCTCATCGGTGGCAGCAAGGATGAATCCCTCTCCCTGCTGCGGGAACAGCGCTGGTTCTGGAGCGACGAGGTGGAGCAGGCCATCGTTGTGTCGCGCATGCCCACCTGCCTGCGCCGCCACGAGATCAGGCCCGGCGTGGCAGGCAGCGTGAAGGTCGAGGTGTATGAGGCCGGCGACTACATGTGGGCTCTCAAGCAGGGCAAGAACTGGTATCTCGTCGGCACTGAAAACTGCGAACTGCAGCGCTGGAAGGACGCGCCCGACGAGCCGCCGGGCAAGCTCGCCGGCACCTTCAGCCGCAAGAGCGGCCAGCTCGAATTCATCCCCGCCGAACAGCCCGCCACACCGATCAAACCGCCCGACGAGTGATCGCGGGGCCTGCGTTTTTGTGGGTCGGACTTCAGTCCGACAACGCAGGTTCAGCGTCCGACAGCACGGGTTCAGCGTCCGAGTCGGACTGAAGTCCGACCCACATGGATGGCGGGATGGTCGTCTGTTGAGGCGGCGCTGTGTGGGCGATTGCTCCGTGCATCGCATCAGGCGCTGACCGATCAAACCGCCCGACGAGTGATCGCGGCCTGTGTTTTGTGGGTCGGACTTCAGTCCGACAGCACGGGTTCAGCGTCCGAGTCGGACTGAAGTCCGACCCACATGGATGGCGGGATGGTTGCCTGTTGAGGCGGCGCTGTGTGGGCGATTGCTCCGTGCATCGCATCAGGCGCTGACCGATCAAACCGCCCGACGAGTGATCGCGGCCTGCGTTTTTGTGGGTCGGACTTCAGTCCGACAGCACAGGTTCAGTGTCCGAGTCGGACTGAAGTCCGACCCCCATGGATGGCGGGATGGTTGTCTGTTGAGGCGACGCTGCGTGGGCGATTGCTCCGTGCATCGCATCAGGCGCTGACCGATCAAACCGCCCGACGAGTGATCGCGGCCCGCGTTTTTGTGGGTCGGACTTCAGTCCGACAACGCGGGTTCAGCGTCCGACAGCACAGGTTCAGTGTCCGAGTCGGACTGAAGTCCGACCCCCATGGATGGCGGGATGGTTGTCTGTTGAGGCGACGCTGCGTGGGCGATTGCTCCGTGCATCGCATCGGGCGGTGACCACCGCCCCGATTTGAAGGAAAATGGCGGGCCAGCCGGATGCTGTCGGGGTTTTTCCTGTCGCGCCGGCCCCGAATTCTTTCTTCTGGAATCGATCATGCTGCAGAAACTCTCCGCCTTTCCCGGCGTTCCGGGCCCGGTTGTCGTCATCGTCATGGACGGTTACGGCGTTCCCAAGACCGACGTCGGCAGCGCCATCGCCGCCGCCCGCAAGCCGACCCTCGACCGTTTGTTTGCCGAATGCCCGAACATCACCCTGCGTGCCCACGGCACCGCGGTGGGCATGCCCTCCGACGACGACATGGGCAACTCGGAAGTCGGCCACAACGCTATCGGCGCTGGCCAGGTGTATGCCCAGGGCGCCGCGCTGGTGGCCGACGCCATCGCCAACGGTGCCATTTGGCAGGGCGAGGCGTGGCAGCAGATCGTGGCGGGCGCCAAGGCCGGGCGTGGCGTGATTCACTTCATCGGCCTGTTCTCCGATGGCAACGTGCACAGCCACATCGATCACCTGAAGGCGATGGTCGTGCAGGCCAAGGCCGAGGGCATCCAGACCGTGCGCATTCACGCCTTGCTTGACGGCCGCGACGTGCCCGAGACCAGCGCCCTCGACTACGTGGTGCCCTTCGAAGCCTTCCTGAAGGATGTCAGCGTTGACGGCTTCGATGCCCGCATCGCCTCCGGCGGTGGCCGCCAGTACATCACCATGGACCGCTACGACGCCAACTGGCCGATGGTGGAAAAAGGCTGGAAGACCCACGTGCTGGGCGAGGGCACGCAGTTTGCCAACGCCACCGACGCGGTGAACGGCCTGCGCGACAAGCACCCTGGTACCATCGACCAGGACCTGCCGGAGTTCGTCATTGCCGACGGCGGCAAGCCCATCGGCACCATCGAGGACGGTGATTCGGTCGTCTTCTTCAACTTCCGTGGCGACCGCGCCATCGAAATCACCCGCGCCTTCGTCGAGGACAGCTTCGACAAGTTCGACCGCGTGCGTGCTCCCAAGGTCACCTACGCCGGCATGCTCCAGTACGACGGCGACCTGCAACTGCCCAAGCGCTTCCTCGTCGCCCCGCCGGCCATCAAGGACACCTCCGGCGAATGGTTCAGCAAGGCTGGCCTTGCCCAGTTTGCCTGCTCCGAAACCCAGAAGTTCGGCCATGTCACCTACTTCTGGAACGGCAACCGCTCCAACAAGTTCGACGGCGAAACCTGGCAGGAAGTCCCCAGCGACGTGGTGCCCTTCGAGCAGCGCCCGTGGATGAAGGCCGCCGAAATCACCGATGCCATGATTGCCGCCATCCACACTGGCAAGTACCGGATCCTGCGCTGCAACTACGCCAACGGCGACATGGTCGGCCACACCGGCAACTTCCGCGCCGCCACCATGGCCGTCGAAGCCGTCGACCTGGCCCTCGCGCGCCTGCTGCCGGCCATCGAAGCCGCCGGCGGCGTCGCCCTGATCACCGCCGACCACGGCAACGCCGACGAGATGTTCGAACTCGACAAGAAGACCAAACAGCCCGCCCTGCACAAGGATGGCTCCTACAAGGCCAAGACCGCCCACACCCTCAACCCGGTGCCGCTGGTGCTCTTCGACAAGGTCAGTGGCGGCAAGCTCGGCCTCACGCAGACGCCGACCGCCGGCCTGTCGAGCATTGCGGCCACGGTGGCGAACCTGCTCGGGCTGGAGAAGCACGCCAAGTGGGACGAGGGCGTGCTGGAAGTGAAGTAAGTCTTGTGTCTGGGAGCCCTGGGTCAGGCTTGAGGCTGGCTGGCCAGGGCGTCCATGACCTGCCGGGCTACCTTGAGGCCGTCGAAGGCGCCGGTGCGCCGGATCAGCGGTTGCCAGCCGCGCCAGATCAGGGAGCGCCGCCGGTCCATTTCGATGACCCGAATATCCGGACGCTTGGGCAGGCTGTTCCACGGGAGCGGCAGCCCGAGGCTGGCCTGTTCGTGGGCAAAGTTCTGCTGGTCGCGCAGCATCGACGGGTAGAGGGCGACCTGCGGCTTGTCGGCGCACAGCAGTGCAAAGACGTGGGTCGGGCCGGTGTCGCCGCCGACGAAGATGTCTGCGGCGAGCATCTCGGCAAGCATCCGCTCGAAACCGCCGATGAATTGCGCGGCGGTGGGGTTGAGCAGCACCACTTCGCAGCCCTGCCGACGGAGCGCCTCGGCGAGCTGGTTGGCATCCTTGCGTCGCCAGCGCCGCGCCAGGTTGTAGGGGGCGTCGTCGAGTACGTGGATCAGCACCCGCGGGCGCCCGGGCGGTGATTTGGCGCGCAGTTCAAGGGCCAGGCTGGTCACGCTCTCCGGCAGGCTCTCGAAGTGGCCCGCATGGGGGGCGAGGGCGAAGGCGTTGGTGACGGTGATCCACAGGTTGCCCTGCTGCCATTGGGGCAGCGCCGCCAGGGCGATCTGTTGCTCTGTCCAGTCGACAAAGGTCTTGGCGAAATAGCGTGGCAGCGGGAAGTCGGCCGACAGCGTGGGGTGCCGGTCGATCGCCGCGAAGCGTTCGCCGGAAAGGCGGTGGCGGTGCTGGGCAAACCAGGCGCAGGCCATCCGGTCGCCGAGCCGCATTTCGCTGACGTCGATGTAGGCAGTGACCCGTCCGATGCTGGACGGGGTGCCGGTGTGGTCTTCCGGTGAAGTGGCGCGCTGCACGTGAGTGATCCCTTGTTCTCAATGACCGGCGCCGCAGCCCTGCAGGCTGGCCGACGCGAAGTGGTCGCGAAGTTTAAGGGATCGCCTCCGGCAGCGCACCTCCGCTCTGGCGATCAGCGGTTCTTGAACTCGGCCTTGCGCTTCTCGACGAAGGCGGCCATGCCTTCCTTCTGGTCTTCGAGGGCGAAGGCCGAGTGGAAGACGCGACGTTCGAAGAGCAGGCCTTCGTTGAGGCTGCTTTCGAAGGAGCGGTTCACCGATTCCTTGATCATCATGACCACCGGCAGCGAGTAGCCGGCGATGGCGGTGGCGGCCTTGAGGGTTTCTTCGAGCAGTTGCTCGGCGGGGATGATGCGGGCGACGAGGCCGGCACGTTCGGCTTCGGTGGCGTCCATCATGCGGGCGGTGAGGCACGGAAGACCGGACTAGCCGTTGTCAACGGTGCTGCTGGCATGTATGGGGCTGCTTTTGGCCCAGCGAAGTCCCACGGGCGCAGGACGAGCCATCGAGCTTCAATGGCTTATTTTTCGTCCGGCACGGCAACAAGTTGGCGGAGATTCCATCGACCCAGTACGGCGAACTGTACAAACGGTTTCTCGGTGGAATGTAGGAGGAGTTGGCCGGACTAAAGTAATTCATAGTGACTCGTTTGACGGACTAACTCTAATTGGGTACGAGGCGGATGGTCAGTAAGGTTGGCCGATGGCCGATAACGCCCTTTAATTGCGCTATTAGTAAGCGCTCAGCGGTAACTCATCAGAACTCCCGCTAACAACGGCGGCCCCTCCGGCCACCGTTTCCTTTCCTGGCGCTTGGTCGTCCTTAACTGGGCGGACCCACCCGATCTCACTCCTCCGCCACCCCCTTCACCACCCGCTTCGGTTTGCTCCGTTCCGACTTCTTCTTGAGCCCCAGCGATGCAACTTGATCCGAGTCGGGGCCGAATAGGGCGCGGGCTTCGTTTTTGGCGCCGAGGATGATTTCGTGGAAGTCGCGCTGGGCGGTGAGGAGGGCGTCGCGGGCGGCGGAGAGGGTGTTGTGGGCGTGGATGGCGGCTTCTTCGACGGTGCGCAGGCGGGCGAGGGCATCGGCGGCGGACGGCAGGGCGTAGCGGGCGTTGTGAGGGGTGTAGTTGTCGATCACCTTGAGTGCCAGATAGGTTTCGATGTCGGCTTCGATCTGTTGCGGGGCGATGCGGGGGTTTGCGGCGCTTGCCATGTCTTCTCCTTTCGGTTGCTCTGCGGTTTGCGTACGTGCGGGGTTCGCTACACTACGCCATGGTATGCATTTGGGGCAAGCGGATGGCATTGTTGCGCTTGCGGGTTCGATATGCAGGCTTGCGAGTCGATCTCGCGGCCTTGCGAATTGAATTTGCAGGAGTGTGGATTCGACTCGCGGTGCTGCGGGTTCTTTACGCGGGCTTGCGCATCGATATCCGGTTCGGGTGAGTCGAATTCACGGGGTGGCGAGTCGTGTGCACGGCGTGTGGCGTCGATCGTACAGGTGCGTGACAAGATTTCGTGCCTAGCTGATATCAATAATGACAATTTGTTTCCGATATGAAAGCATCGGGAGTTCTGCTATTCCGGGCTTGCATCCCGGTTCGGTGCCATCGGTGTGACAACAAGACCAACAAGGAAATATCAAATGTTCAATGCGAAGCGGCGGTATGTGGCGATTGCGGTGGCCGGACTGATTCTGGCGGGTTGTGCGAGCGCGCCGGGCAATGGCAAGGGCACCGATACGGATTCGGCCAAGCGCAATGCGGTCAAGGTGACGCAGACCACTCGTGGTGCGCAGATCACTTCGGACGACCGCATCCTGTTTGATACGGGCAAGTCGGACGTCAAGCAGGAGGGGCAGGTCTTTATCGAGCGGGTTGCCAAGATCCTGAAGGAAAAGACCAAGGCCAACGTGGCCATCGAGGGTTACACCGACAACGTGGGGGCGGCCAACCTGAACCAGACCCTGTCCGAGCGTCGTGCGGCTTCGGTGAAGCAGGCGCTGGTGGCCAAGGGCGTGGCGACCACCCGGATCACCGCGACGGGTTTTGGCATGAATAAACCGGTGGGCGACAACAACACGGCCGAGGGGCGTCAGGCCAACCGCCGCACCAACATCGTGGTGCTGGGCGAATCGGTGGAGAACATCGGCGGCACCTCCCTGGGCGATCGCTTGTCCGAAGGGCTGGGCGAGTTTCTCAAGAGTGCCGGGGAAGTGATGAACAAGGTGTTCGGTTCCGATTCCAAGAACTGAGCTGGTGCGTGATGGAAATGAAGCTAGCCATCACACGCCTGGCGCTGGGCCTGCTGTCCGTTTGGGCAGTGCAGGTCCAGGCCGCCGACGCAGGGGGCGCAGTGGCTGCCCCCGATGCACCGGAAGTCATCGACACGATTGAGGCCGACACCTCGAAGGCCATTCTCAAGCGTTTCCGGGCCGACAACCCCAGCGCGCGGGAACACAAGCTGGGGCTTGTTTCCGAGGCCTTTCAGGAGGATGCCAGCAATCCGGCGCTGAAGCTCGAACGCATGTGGGTGGGCGAAAAGGGCACGCTGCTCGAAATCCTCGGGTTGCATCGCAAGGGCCGTCCGGAAAGCGCGATCATTTCGTATTCGAGCCTGCGCCTGCGCGACAAGGTGGGCTTTCAGCATCAGCCGCTGGGGTATGAAGGCGTGACCGAATTGCGGGACAAGCGCGGCGGTTCGGCCCTCGTCGTGCAGCCGGGGGATACTTTCTACCTGCTGATGCCGCCCATCGACGATCTGCAGTCGCATGCGCTGATCTACCTTGGCTGGGACGGCAAGCCGTCGAGTTATTTCGACCGCATCGATCCGCGGTTTCGCGAGCGTTACGACGCGTCAGCAAAGACGGCGATGGCGGCGGATGCGACGCCGGAGCAGATGAAGGACTTTCTGGTTGAGTTTGCCCGTCGTGACCCGGACAACAAGGCGCCGAAGGTCTTCCTCGCGCTGATCAACAAGATGCGCGCGCAGAACACTTTCGAGGGCTATTACCACGCCTATCTGCTGATCAAGGATCCGGCCGATGCACGGGCCGCGCAGAAGCTCATGCGCAGCGACGAGCACCGGGCAATGATGGAAAACTTGGCGGTGGCCACGCTGGTGGACAAGAGCCGTCTGCTGGACATGGATTTCCGCCTCAACCCGGGGCAAACCACGTCGGGTGAGGGCCGCTGCTGGATGTTGTGCCGCTACAACTTCACCGCCCAGCGTGCGGTCAGCGGTACGGTGACGGTGCGTGCCAGGCAAAGCGGAACGCCGATTCGCCTGCGTTTGGGTACTTACCGGGTGACCCTCTCCACCGAGCTGCTGCTGCCTCGTCATGGCCTGCAGGCGTCGAACTGGCTGGGCAACTTCGACAAGCGTGCCGACGACGTGCGCACCGGGCAGGTGACGGTGACACTGAGTCCACCCGATTACACGGCTACCGTGCCGGTGAATTTCGGGCAGGTTCAAGTGGCCTTCTTTCAACGCGGTTCGGCAGGCGGCTACACGGCCTACTGGGCCGATGGAGACGGGCGCGCTACGCTCGGTTTCAAGAGCATGGAGTTGCTGAAATGATCGGGCGTCTGGTGTGGTGCGTGGTGCTGGGCTTGGCTGCACTGCCGGCATTAGCAGAGGACATCAATTTCAGCGATCTCCAGCGTCCCGGTGCCGGGCTATCGCGCAGTGCGATAGTTCCGGGTTTGGCAGATGAAGGCGCGAATTTCATCACCCGATTTTCAGAGGTCGACAAAGGGCGGGTTGAGGATCTGCGACGTTTAATGACGTCGAGTAGTGGTACTTCTCATGCATCTGAAAGCTCTTCATCAACGACCAAAGGCGGCGGCAAGAGGGCAGATGCGAGCTCTAGAACTTCAGCGGAGCCGGAAAAATCGGGGTCTATTGAGCGGATCAAGGAATTCTGGCTGCTTAAGGACGAAAACAAGGCGATCGTTGTGCGCTGCGCTAATGGGAGAGAGAAGAGCTATAACTACTTCCCGAAAACTGGCCGCTATTGCACGACAATGATGACTTGTAATTCAAGTGAAGAGTGGGTGCAGCGAGCCGTCTGCTATTAGGACGATTGGGGTGAATTAAAAAGGGGCCGTAGCCCCTCGCACCTCCGTGTTCCTGAACGACGCTTACTTGTTCTTGAACTGGGCCTTGCGCTTTTCGACGAAGGCGGCCATGCCTTCCTTCTGGTCTTCGAGGGCGAAGGCCGAGTGGAAGACGCGACGTTCGAAGAGCAGGCCTTCGTTGAGGCTGCTTTCGAAGGAGCGGTTCACCGATTCCTTGATCATCATGACCACCGGCAGCGAGTAGCCGGCGATGGCGGTGGCGGCCTTGAGGGTTTCTTCGAGCAGTTGCTCGGCCGGGATGATGCGGGCAACGAGGCCGGCGCGTTCGGCTTCGGTGGCGTCCATCATGCGGGCGGTGAGGCACAGGTCCATGGCCTTGGCCTTGCCGACGGCGCGGGGCAGACGCTGGGTGCCGCCGGCACCGGGCAGGATGCCGAGCTTCACTTCGGGCTGGCCGAACTTGGCGGTATCGGCGGCGTAGATCATGTCGCAGCTCATCGCCAGCTCGCAGCCGCCGCCGAGGGCGAAGCCGGCCACTGCGGCGATCACCGGCTTGCGACAGGTTTTGACGCGCTCCCAGTTGCGGGTGATGTAGTCGCCCTTGTAGACGTCCATGTAGTCGTAGGTGGCCATCATGCCGATGTCGGCGCCGGCGGCGAAGGCCTTGTCGGAGCCGGTGATGACGATGCAGCCAATGGCTTCGTCGGCTTCAAAGCCGTTGAGGGCCACGACCAGCTCATCGACGAGGGCGTCGTTGAGGGCGTTGAGGGCCTTGGGGCGGTTGAGGGTGATGAGGCCGACCTTGCCGCGGGTTTCGACGATGATGTTCTGATAGTCCAATTTGTTCTCCTGTTGCTGCTGTTATCAGATTGCCCCCGCCATGCGCAACGCGTCGATCTCGTCCGGGGCAAAACCCCAGTCGGAAAGCACGTCTGCGCCCGTGGCACCGACTACGGGCGGACGCGGTTGCGCGGGAATACTGCGGCTGAAGCGGGGTGCCGGGGCCGGCTGGATGACTCCGCCGACTTCGATGAACGTGCCGCGGGCCTGATTGTGCGGGTGTTCGGGCGCTTCGTCCATGTCGAGCACCGGCGCCACGCAGGCGTCGCTGCCTTCCAGCAGCGCACACCATTCGTCGCGTGTGCGGGTTTCGAGGTGGGCGGCGAGGCGGGTCTTCAGCTCGGGCCAGCGGGTGCGCTCCCACTGCTGCTTGAAGTCCGGGTCGGTGATGCCGGTCTTTTGCAGGAACAGGGTGTAGAACTGGGGTTCGATGGGGCCGATGGAAATGTACTTGCCGTCGGCACAGCGGTAGGTGTCGTAGAAGTGGGCGCCGCCATCGAGCAGGTTGCTGCCGCGTTCCTGCGTCCAGTTGCCCATGGCCTTGAGGGTGTACATCATGGTCATCAGCAGGGCCGAGCCGTCGGTCATGGCGGCATCGACCACCTGGCCCTTGCCGGAGCTGCGTGCTTCGAGGGCTGCGGCGAGGACGCCGACCACCAGCAGCATGGCGCCACCGCCACAGTCGGCAACCAGGTTGAGCGGCACCACCGGCTTGCCGCCGGGCTCGCCGATGGCGTGCAGTGCGCCGGACAGGGACAGGTAGTTGATGTCGTGGCCAGCGGCGTTGGCCAGCGGTCCGGTCTGGCCCCAGCCGGTCATGCGGCCGTAGACGAGACGCGGGTTGGCGGCGAGGCAATCGTCCGGGCCGAGGCCGAGGCGTTCCATCACGCCGGGCCGGAAGCCTTCGATCAGCACGTCGGCGCTGGCTGCCAGTTGTTTGGCGGCGGCGAGGCCTTCGGGCTTCTTCAGGTCGAGGCTGACGACCCGCCGGCTGCGGTTGAGGATGTCGATCTTCGGGTCGAAGAGTTCGGATGCCGGCTTGGCGCCCGCCGGCAGCTTGCGCTCGATGCGCACGACCTCGGCGCCCAGGTCGGCGAGGATCATGCAGCTCATCGGGGCCGGGCCGAGGGCGGCGAATTCAACGATCCTGATGCCGTGGAGTGGTCCCATGCTGTCTCCTCTTTTTTATTGAGCGCCCTTGTGGGTCGGACTTCAGTCCGACAAGCCGGTGCTGAAGCCGTGCTGTCGGACTGAAGTCCGACCCACAGGGGGGATTTACTCGGCGGCGATGGCGCGGCCGATGACCAGCCGCTGGATGTCGTTGGCGCCTTCATAGATCTGGCACACCCGCACGTCGCGGTAGATGCGCTCGACACAGGACTCGTCGGTGTAGCCGCAGCCGCCGTGGATCTGGATGGCGTCGGAGCAGACCTTCTCGGCCATCTCGGAGGCGAACATCTTGGCCATCGAGGCTTCCTTGAGGCAGGGCTTGCCGGCGTCTTTCAGGGTGGCGGCGCGCCACACCATCAGGCGGGCGGCGTCGAGCTGGGTGGCCATGTCGGCAAGGCGGAAGTTGACCGCCTGATGCTCGATGATCGGCACGCCGAAGGTGACGCGTTCCTTGGCGTAGCGGACGGCGGCTTCAAAGGCGGCGCGGGCCATGCCGACGGCCTGGGAGGCGATGCCGATGCGGCCGGCTTCGAGGTTGGAGAGGGCGATCTTGTAGCCTTCGCCTTCCTTGCCGAGCAGGGCGGTGGCCGGCACGCGGCAGTTGTCAAAGACGATCTGCGCAGTGTCGGAGGCGTGCTGACCCATCTTCTGTTCGATGCGGGCGACGGTGTAGCCGGGCGTGGCGGTGGGCACCAGGAAGCACGAGATGCCCTTCTTGCCGGCAGCCTTGTCGGTCACCGCGAAGACGATGGCCATGTCGGCGTGCTTGCCGGTGGTGATGTAGTGCTTGACGCCGTTGATGATGAAGTCGTCACCGTCGCGGTCGGCGCGGGTGGTGATGGCCGAGGCATCGGAGCCGGTGTGCGGCTCGGTCAGGCAGAAGCAGCCGAGCTTTTCGCCACGGGCCAGCGGCTTGAGCCATTCTTCCTTCTGGGCGTCGGTGCCGTACTTGTTGGTGATGCCGCAGGGCAGGGAGTTCTGCACCGACACGATGGTGGAGGTGGCACCGTCACCGGCGGCGATTTCTTCGAGCGCCAGCACGAGGCTCATGTAGTCCATGCCGGCACCGCCCCATTCTTCGGGCACGCACATGCCGAGGGCGCCGAGCTCGCCGAGTTCCTTGAGGGCCTGGGCGGGGAAGGTGTGGTTCTTGTCCCACTCGGCCGCGAAGGGCGCGAGGCGCTCCTGGGCGAAGGCGCGGAGGGAGTCGCGGATCATTTCCTGTTCTTGGGTGAGGATCATGGTGTGGGTTTCCTTAGAGCATTTCCACGGCCAGGGCCGTGGCTTCGCCGCCGCCGATGCACAGGCTGGCGATGCCGCGCTTGCCGCCGGTCTTCTTCAGCGCGCCGAGCAGGGTGACGATGATGCGGGCGCCGGAGGCGCCGATGGGGTGGCCGAGGGCGCAGGCGCCGCCGTTGATGTTCACCTTGGCGTGATCGAGCTTGAGGTCATGGATGGCGGCCATGGTGACGACGGCGAAGGCTTCGTTGATTTCCCACAGGTCCACGTCGGCGGTGGTCCAGCCGGTCTTGGCGAGCAGCTTCTGCATGGCGCCGACCGGGGCGGTGGCGAACAGGGCCGGCTGGTGGGCGTGGGTGGTGTGGCCGACGATCTTGGCGATGGGCTTGAGACCCTTGGCGGCGGCGGTGGAGGCGCGCATCAGCACCAGCGCGGCGGCGCCGTCGGAGATGGAGCTGGAGTTGGCCGGGGTCACCGTGCCGTCCTTGCGGAAGGCCGGCTTGAGGCTGGGAATCTTGTCGATGTTGGCCTTGGGCGGCTGCTCGTCGCTGGCGATGGTCACGTCGCCCTTGCGGCCGGCGACGGTGACGGGAGCGATTTCCCACTCGAAGGAGCCATCCTTGATGGCGGCCTGGGCGCGGGTGGTGGAGGCGATGGCGTAGGTGTCCTGGGCTTCGCGGGTGAAGCCGTAGTTGCCGGCGCAGTCTTCGGCGAAGGTGCCCATCAGGCGGCCCTTGTCGTAGGCATCTTCGAGGCCGTCGAGGAACATGTGGTCCAGCACCTGGCCGTGGCCGAGGCGGTAGCCGCCGCGGGCCTTGGGCAGGATGTAGGGCGAATTGGTCATGGACTCCATGCCGCCGGCGATCATCACTTCATTGGTGCCGGCCAGCAGCAGGTCGTGGGCCAGCATGGTGGCCTTCATGCCGGAGCCGCACATCTTGTTGACGGTGGTACAGCCGGCCGACAGGGGCAGGCCGCCGCCTAGGGCCGCCTGACGGGCCGGTGCCTGGCCGAGGCCGGCGGGCAGCACGCAGCCGAAGATCACTTCTTCGATGGCTTCGGCAGAGATGCCGGCGCGCTCGACGGCGGCCTTGATCGCCACGCCGCCCAGCTGGGGCGCGGTGAGGGCAGCGAAATCACCCTGGAAGCCACCCATCGGGGTGCGGACGGCGGAGACAATGACGACAGGATCGTTGGTGGTGGTCATGGGGGAAAACCTTTCGTGAATTCGGGTGGCGTTGGCAGGAACTGAAGGGCCAGACCTGTGGGTCGGACTTCAGTCCGACAGCCAGTGCCTGAGCGACGCGTGAAGTCGGACTGAAGTCCGACCCACAGAGTGGTAGCGGGCGTTCTTCTTACTTGGCGGCCATGCGGATGGCGCCGTCGAGGCGGATGACTTCGCCGTTCAGGTAGGCGTTGGCAAAGATGTGTTCGACCAGCCCGGCGTATTCGGCCGGCTTGCCCATGCGCGAGGGGAAGGGAACCATCTTGCCGAGGGCGTCCTGCACGTCGGCGGGCATGCCGAGGAGCATCGGGGTTTCCATGATGCCCGGGGCGATGGTCATCACGCGGATGCCGGAGCGGCACAGTTCGCGGGCGATGGGCAGGGTCATGGCGACCACGCCGCCCTTGGAGGCGGCATAGCCGGCCTGGCCGAGCTGGCCGTCGAAGGCAGCCACCGAGGCGGTGCTGACGATCACGCCGCGCTCGCCACCGGCGTTGGGTTCGTTCTTGACCATGATTTCCGCAGCCAGACGGATCATGTTGAAGCTGCCCACCAGGTTGATATTGATGGTGCGGGCGAAGCTTTCCAGCTTGTGGGCGCCTTCGCGGCCAACCACCTTTTCGGCCGGGGCGATGCCGGCACAGTTCACCAGGCCGCGCAGGGTGCCCATTTCGACAGCGGCGGCGAAGGCGCCCTTGGCGCTCTCTTCGCCGGTCACATCGGTGGCAACGAAGCGGGCGTTGGTGCCCAGTTCGGCGGCCAGCGCTTCGCCGGCTTCCTTGTTCACATCGGCCAGTACGACCTTGCCGCCATTGGCGACGATCATCCGCGCGGTGGCCGCGCCCAGGCCCGAACCACCGCCGGTCACCACGAATACGTTGTTCTGGATTTCCATGTATTTCTCTCCTCGTTCTTGTGGGTGGATACAGTTAGCCGCGCCGGGCGCGATGCGTGGCGCAGTCTAGGCACAAGCGGCCCCGGGCTCCATGCCGAAATCGCTCAATGTGAATGGTAGAATTTGCCACATCAAGAGGCTGCAATCCCTTTCTACCGCCCGGGTTCCGATGAGCGAGCGTACGCCCGACAAGGGCACCATCTCCATCAGTTTCGTCCAGGAGGCGCTGGCGGGCGTTCGTGCGCATGGCATCGACACGCTCGATCTGCTGAATCGCGCCGGCATTTCGCCGGAACTCCTCAATGCACCGCAGGCGCGGGTCTCGTCGGCGCACTTCGGCGTGCTCTGGCATCTGGTCGCCCAGGCCATGGACGATGAGTTTTTCGGCATGGACTCTCACCGCATGAAGGCTGGCAGCTTCACGCTGCTGTGCCACAGTGTGATTCACTGCGACACGTTGGAGCGGGCCTTGCGGCGGGTTCTGCGCTTCTTCCGGGTGGTGCTTGACGACATGGAGGGCGTGCTGCTGCGGGAGGGCGAGACGGCGCGGGTAGTGCTGGTTGAGCGGGATGTGGCGCCGCGCCGGGCCTTTGCCTACGGCACCTTCCTGATCATGATCCACGGCCTCGCCTGCTGGCTGATCGGCCGGCGCATTCCGCTCAACCATGCGCGCTTTCGCTGTGCCGAGCCCGATTACAGCCCCGAATGGCGGGTGCTCTTCTCGCCCGAGCTGGGTTTCGCCGCGACGGAGACGGCGATTGCCTTTCCGGCCGAATACCTGGATATGGCCAACGTGCAGAACGAGCGCACGATGAAGATTTTCCTGCGCAGCGCGCCGGCCAACTTTCTGGTCAAGTACCGCAACAGCGAGGGCCTGGTGGCGCGCATCCGGCGTCAGTTGCGGCACATTCCGCCGGACACCTGGCCCGATTTCGAGACCCTTGCGCAGCAACTGCATTTCTCGGGGTCCACACTGCGCCGCCACTTGATCGACGAGGGCCAGTCCTACCAGTTGATCAAGGACGATCTGCGTCGCGACTTGGCGATCAGCCAGTTGAGCCACTCCGACAAGTCGGTGCTCGACATTGCCCTCGACCTGGGTTTTGCGGAGGCCAGCGCCTTCCACCGGGCCTTCAAGAAATGGACCGGCACCCGGCCGGGGGAATACCGGCGCGCCCTGGCCGGCCACCAGGCCTAGCGGGAGACCAGCAGATGGCGAGCGACCTGAAACCCCCCGCCCCGGCGCGTCGCTTTCGTCTTCCGCTGCATATCCACATCTCGACGCTGTTCTTCCTGCTGGTGCTGATCGCCGGCGGGAGCATCGCGTGGGTGTCTTACGTGCGCAGTGCCGAAATGCTGGAGCGGGCGGCGGGGGATCTGCTGATCCGGATTTCCCGTCAGACCGTTGCCGAGATCGAGAGTCTGATGCAGCCGGTGAATGCCTCGGTGCGGCTTCTTGCCCTCCAGCCGGTGGCCCGCGCCACCACGCTGGCGGACAGGCGGAGCGGCTTGCCGGCCTTTCGCGAGGCCTTGCGGGCGGCGGAGTCGGTGTCGGCGTATTACATCGGCTACGGGGACGGGGACTTCTTCATGCTGCTGCGTCTGCTCAGCGATGCTGACCGTCGCCAGCTTGCCGCGCCGCCCGGTGCCGCCTATGTGATCCAGAGCATTGCCGGGGGCGAAGGGCATTTCATCTTCCTCGACGAGGGGCTGGCCGAGCTGCGGAATGACCCGCGGCCAGACTATCCGGGCAGTTACGACCCCCGTCGACGCAGCTGGTATATCCAGGCCCTGGGTAGTGCCGAGCCGATCCAGACTGCGCCTTACCTGTTCGCATCGACGCGCAAGCCGGGGGTTACCGTGGCCCGGCTGGCCGATACCGGCCGGGCGGTGGTGGGAGCCGACATCCGCCTGGCCACCCTCGACGAAACCCTGCGGCGTCAGCGCATCACGCCGGGCTCGCAGTTGGTGCTGTTCGATGACGATCTGCGGGTGGTGGCCTACACCGAGCCGGACTGGCTGGCGGCCGCCATCAACGGCACGGAAACCGAGAGGCCAAAGGTCACCAGCCTGTCCGGTGGTGCGCTGGCGGCTCTTGTGCAGCGGGTGCCCCGGGCCGAAGGGGGGGACGATCTGCCGCTCACCGCCTTCAGCGCCGGAGGTCGTGACTGGCATGGGGCGGTGGCCCGGTTGCCGGTGCGCGGCGGCCGGCCGCTGTATCTGGGGGTGGCCATTCCCGATGAGGAATTCCTCACCGACGCGCGGGCAATCCGCGACCGTTCCATCATTGCCACCCTGCTGGTCATATTCCTTGCGCTGCCTTTCACTTATCTGGCGGCCCGGCTGGTATCGCGACCGATCCGCGAACTGGCGGACGAGACTGCGGCGATTCGCCGTTTCGACTTTTCCAGCCCGGTGGCGACGCGTTCGGTGGTGCGCGAGGTGGACGATCTGGCCACCGACCTGGCGGCCATGAAGCGGGCGGTCCGGCGCTTTCTGGACATTGCCTCGGTGATGGCCGAGGAGTCCGATTTCGACCGTCTGCTGCCGCGCCTGGTGGACGAGACGGTGGGGGTGGTTGGGGCCCGTGCCGGTGTGCTCTACCTGGCCCGGGATGACAGCGAGGTGCTGGATCCGGCAGCCTTGCGGGATGCCTCCGGCACCAGCCTGGCCCTCGAACTGGCCCCGCCCGGGGCGGACATGGCCGGGCTGGTTTCAGCCGGCGAGCGTTCCGGCGTTGGCGACCTGAACGCCGGGCAGGGCGCCAGGCGTCACTGCGCGCCGCTGTTCGGTGCCCTGGAGGCATCCCACATGGCCTACCTGGCGGTTCCTCTGCTCGACCGCAAGCATGCCCGTCTGGGGCTGCTGGTGTTGTGGTTCGACGAGGCGCCGGCGGCCGACCTGGTGCATTTTGTCGAGGCCCTGTCCGGTTCGGCGGCGGTGTCGGTCGAAACGCGGGCCCTGATCCGCGCCCAGAAGCAGCTTTTCGAGGCCTTCATCCAGCTTCTGGCCGGAGCCATCGACGCCAAGAGCCCTTACACCGGCGGGCACTGTGCCCGGGTTCCGGAGCTGACCAAGATGCTTGCCCAGGCGGCCTGTGATGCGACCCACGGGCCCTTCCGGGATTTCAGCCTCGGCGCCGAGGACTGGGAAGCCGTGCATGTGGCCGCCTGGCTTCACGACTGCGGCAAGGTGACGACCCCCGAATACATCGTGGACAAGGCGACCAAGCTGGAAACCATCCACGACCGCATCCACGAAATCCGCCTGCGCTTCGAATTGCTCAAGCGGGATGCCGAGATCGCCTGCTGGCAGGCCATTGCTGGCGGAGCGGACAGGGCAACGGAAGAGGCCCGGCGGGTGGCTATATGGGCGACGCTCGACGAGGAGTTCGCCTTCGTCGCATCCTGCAACGTCGGGAGCGAGGAGATGGCGCCGGCGCGCATCGAGCGCCTACAGCAGATCGCCGCACGCCGCTGGCTGCGCACCCTCGACGATCGTCTGGGCGTGTCGCCCGAGGAGCGCCGTCGCATGGGGCCGGGGCCTGCGCTGCCGGTGGCCGAGCCGCTCATCGCCGACAAGCCGGAGCACCGCTTCGCGCGGGGCGCCGAAGACGTGATACCGGCCGACAATCCGTGGGGCTTCCGCCTGAAAGTGCCGGAGCTGCTCTACAACCGCGGTGAGCTGCTCAATCTGTCCATCTCTCGGGGCACCCTCACCGAGGAGGATCGCTTCAAGATCAACGAGCACATCGTGCAGACCATCCGGATGCTCGCCGAGCTGCCTTTTCCGCGGCACCTGAAGGCGGTGCCGGAGATTGCCGGCGGGCATCACGAGAAGATGGATGGCACCGGCTACCCGCGCGGCCTGACTCGCGGGCAGATGAGTCCGGTGGCGCGGATGATGGCCATCGCCGACATTTTCGAGGCGCTGACGGCCATTGACCGGCCCTATAAAACAGGCAAGAAGCTGTCTGAGGCGGTGGCGATCATGGCCCGCATGCGCGACGAGGGTCACATCGACCCGGACATCTTCGCGCTGTTCCTGCGTGCCGGCGTGTATCGCGATTACGCGGAACGCTTCATGCAGCGGGCGTATGTGGACGAGGTGGATGTGGAGAAGGTGCTTTAGCCGCCAAAGTTTGCGGCCGCCAGGGCCGTGAGCCAGCCGCCGGCAACCACGCCAGCCGGGAACAGCAGGCGCATGCGGTTGGGGAAGGGGTAACTCTCGATACGACGGTAGAACAGTGCGCCGCCGGCGATGCTGAGGGCCAGCGCGATGACCATGCCGAGGGCGTTGATTACCGGATTGGCCGGGAACAGGGTGGTGATGGTGGCGTTCACCAGCAGGCACAGGGGGAAGTGCACCAGGAACACCGAGTACGAAATCCGGCTCAGGGCCAGCAGGGGGGCCGGAACCGGCAGGGTGTTCAGGAAGCCGGATGCGCGCGCCAGGCCAAGAAACAGCATGACTCCGGCAGCGATGGCGATGCGCTCGCGGAAGTCCACCGCCAGCGCGGCGGTGGCGAGCAGGGCGAGCAGGCCCAGCCAGCGGCCTGCGTACGTCCGGCCCGAAGCCCACCAGGCCATGATCCCCAATCCGAAGGCGCCAAAGAAGTAGAAGGCCGATTCGTCCCAGAGATTGTCCCGGTTGAAGCCGAACAGGGAGGCGATGGTCATGCCGCCGATAAGGAGCGGCGCGGCCGCCTTCAGCCACGGGTGGTGGCCGGCGAAGCGGCCCGGCAGCCACAGCAGCAGGATGGCCAGTGCAAACAGCTGGAAGTCGATGGCCACGTACCAGACGCCGGCGGACAGGGCTTCCTGGTCGAGCAGGTCATGCAGCAGCAGCACATGCGCAAGCAGCTGGGGCAGGTCGGGCGCGGCGGACAGGGAGTGGTGATCCATCCACACTCCGGCGACAGCCGAACAGCAGACGGCCAGCAGCAGGGCGGCCGAGTAGGGCACGACCAGCCGGGTGTAGCGTTGCAGCAGCAGGTTGAGCGGGGCCTTGATCGAGGCGACGCCATGGGGCGCGAACTTGGCCGCAAAGAGGAAGCCGGACACCACCAGGAAAACCTGCACGGCCATGCGCGCGTAGATGTCCAGGCCTTCGATCAGCGCGGGCATCAGGGGCTTGGCGATGTCGGCCATCGGGCCGTAGAAGGCCAGGTGGTGCAGCACGATGAGCACGCAGGCGATGGCCTTGAGGGCGTCGACCGCCGGCATTCTTGAAGCGTTACTGCGCATGTCTCGCGCGTCCTCCGGCAAGCAGGAATCGGTGCTCAACATGCGCCAGGGACGACCTTGCGGGCCGGCCCTGGCAGGTGTGATCTGAGGAAAAAAACGAAACCATCCCGCCGGTGACAAGACCGGGGAGACGGAGAGACGTGAGCAGCCAGATCCAACCGGAAACCGCGGACGCTGCGGCGCGCACTGCGGCTGTTGAGCGTTAATCCATAATTATACGCGCGAGGAATGGGAACGCGCCCCTTGTGAACCCGGAATGGGCACAAGGGGCGCGCGGCATGTCACATTGAGGGCTTACGGCTTGTAGGCTTCGACCGGGATGGTGATGGTCACTTCATCGCCGACGTAGGGGGCGTTCTTGCCCATGTTGAAGTCGGTGCGCTTGACCTTGGCGGTGGCGGTGGCGCCACAGGCATCTTTCTTCAGCATCGGGTGGGGCATGCAGTGGAAGGACACGACGGTCAGGGTGACCGGCTTGGTGATGCCCTTGAGGGTCAGGTTGCCGTCGATGGTGGCCGGAGCGTCACCCTTGAAGTTCACCTTGGTAGACTTGTAAGTGGCCGTCGGGAATTCGGCGGTGGCCAGGAAGTCAGCGCCCTGGATGTGCTGGTTGAACAGCGCGTAGCCGGTGTTCACCGAGGTGGTGTCGATGGTTACGTCCACCGAGCCGGTCTTGGCGGCGCGGTCGAGGGTGATGGTGCCGGTGGTCTTGTCGAAGCGCGACAGCTGCACCGAATAGCCGAGGTGGCTGTATTCGAAGCGCGGCAGGGTGTGGGTGCCCTCGATGGTGTAGGTCTCGGGAGCGGCGAAGGCGGCGGAGGAAATGCCGGCGGCGATGGCGAGAGCGATGAGCTTTTTCATGGGTTTTCCTTTTGAGTGAGGCTGTGGGGGTTGGGCTTTTACTTCTTGGCCGCGGCGGCCGGGGCTGCCACGACGTGGAACTTGATTTCGATTTCGTTGGCGACGGCGGACACATCGGCCCACGGGCCTTCGCCGATGTTGAAGTCCATGCGCTTGAGCACGAAGCCGCCGTCGAAGACGCCGTTGGCGCCATCCTGCTTGAAGGTGAAGGGGGCGACGATGTCGCGGGTCTGGCCCTTGATGGTCATCTTGCCGAGGGCTTCGTAGCGGTTGCCGCCGAGGGCCTTGACGCCGGACGACACGAACCTGGCGGTGGGGAAGGCCTTGACGTTGAACCACTGCTTGCCGACCACTTCGTCGTTGGCATCCTTCGAGCCGGCGTCGATGCTGGCCAGGTCGATCTCCAGCGTGGTGCTGGCGGCGGTGGGTTTGGCCGGGTCGAAGGCGATCTGGGTGGTGAACTTCTTGAAGCTGCCGGGCACCGGCACGCCCATCTGCTTGGAGCTGAAGGCGAGGCTGCTCCTGGCGGTATCCACTTGCTTGAATTCGACAGACTGGGCGGCACCGGCGAGGAGCAGGGCTGCGGCGGAAAGGGCGATGTGACGGATCTTCATGGGGCTCTCCTTGGAGTTTTCTGATTACTTGCCGAAGGGCAGCATGCGGCGCAGGGTGCTGTCCCGGTCGATGATGTGGTGCTTGAGGGCGCCGGCCACGTGCAGGCCGATAAGGCCGAACAGCACCCAGTTGAGGACTTCATGGACTTCCTTGAGGAGGTCGCCCAGCTCTTCGCTCTTGCCGATCAGGTCGGGGATCGGCAGCACGCCGAAATACACCACCTGGAAACCCTTGGCGGAACTCATCAGCCAGCCGCTGAGCGGCACCAGAAACATCAGCAGGTAGAGCAGGTGGTGGGTGCCTTCGGCAATCCTGTGCTGCCAGGCCGGCATGGGCAGGGCCTTGGGCGGCGTGTGGGTAAGGCGCCACAGCAGGCGCGGCACGAAGAGCAGCAGCACGGTCATGCCGATCCACTTGTGATACGAATAAAGCTTGAGCTTGTTGGGCGACAGGGGCAGCTCGTGCATGTAGAGGCCGAGCGGAAAGGCTGCCAGGATCAAGAAGGCGATGAGCCAGTGGGCGGCGATGGCCGGGCCCGAGTAGCGCTGGGTGTAACTCGACATGCTTATTGCTCCGTTTGGAAAGGGGTCTGGCTGCCTTCTTGCCACAGGTAGGCGTCCATGGCCAGACCGCCGTAGGTGTATTCGGGTTCCAGGCGCAGCGGGATTTCACCCGGATTGGCGGCGCCGAGGGCCGCAAACAGCGGCAGCAGGTGCTCTTCGCTGGGGTGGGCGGCTGCGCCCTGGGCGGCGAGGCGGCGGTATTCGAGCAGGGCCGGCCGGTCGTCGCGGGCGAGGGCGTCGCCAAGCCAGTTGGCGAAGCTGACGGCCTGGGGGAGCGGGGTGCTGTTGTCGCCCCAGGTGAGCCAGCCGAAGTTGTGGGTGACGGCACCGGAGGCGAGGATCAGCACGCCTTCGTCGCGCAGCGGGCGCAGGGCGGCGCCGATGCGCCGGTGCCAGTCGGTGCCGGCGAAGGGCTGCAGGGCCAGCTCGACCACCGGAATGTCGGCGTCCGGATACATGGCCTGCAGCGGAATCCAGGCGCCGTGGTCGAGGCCCCGGTCGGAGACTTCACCATTCGGCAGCTTTGCCGCAGTGAGCAGCTCGCGCACCCGGGCGGCCAGCGCCGGTGCGCCGGGGGCCTGGTACTGCATGGCGTACAGCGCGTCGGGAAAACCGCCGAAATCGTGGATGGTTTCGGGTGTGCGGGCCGTGCTGACGGTTGGTTCGCGAGCGGCCCAGTGGGCGGAGATCACCAGAATGGCGGTGGGGCGCGGCAGTTTGGCGCCGAGCTTTTCCCACAGATGCACGGTGGCACCGGGGTTGAGCAGTACGTCGGGGGCGCCGTGGGAGACGAAAAGAACGGGGTGACGGGCAGTCATGCTTTGTTCCTCGGGGCGAAATGCTCGTGGATCAGGCAGTCCAGGGATTTGGGCGGGTGGCCGACGAGGGCGGCGAAATCGTTGCCGGTGGCGGCCATGCGGCCTTCGGCGACGGCGGCAAACAGTTTGGCGAGGGCCGTGGCGAGCCAGATGGACAGACCATGTTTCACCAGTGCGGCGATGTAGTCGGTCTCCTGGACCGCTTTATAAACCAGTGACCGGCCGCTGGCGCGGGCGATCTTTGTGGCGATGCTGGCGTAGTCGGCAGCCACCTGGCCGGTCAGTTCATACACCTGCTTGTCGAGACGCGGGGCGAGGGCGGCGGCGGCGATGGCCTGAGCCAGATCGTCCCGCGACACCAGGCTTGCCGCGCCCTTGCCGGCGGGCAGGTAGAGCACGCCACCCTCCAGGGCCAGCCCGGCAATCATTGCCAAGCCTTCGGCATAGAGGGGCAGGCGCAGCAGCGTGTGGGCCAGGCCGCTATTGGCCAGTGCGGCTTCGGTGTCCCGATGGATGGCGGCGAACTCCGACGGCGAGTCGGCGGCCACGTCGAGGAAGCTGGTGTAGTAGACGTGCTGTATGCCGGCCCGTGCTGCAGCGCTCACCGCGTTGCGCTGTTGGACGATGCGTTGTTCCCGCGGGCCGTCGGTGGACACCAGAACGAGCCGCTCGACGCCGGCGAAGGCGTTGGCGAGGGTGTCCGGGTGGTCGAAGTTTCCGTGCCGTACTTCCACGCCCCGGGCCGCCAGGTCGGCGGCCTTGCCGGGGTCCCGCACGCTCACCGCCAGCTTGCCGGCCACGGGGGCCGGAGAGCGGGCGATGAGGTGCTGGACGATGCGCCGGCCAAGCTGGCCATTGGCGCCGGTTACGAGGATCACGGCGTTCTCTCTGTTTTGGTTGGGTATGGACTGCACTTTAGGCTTTCGATTCGCCCGGAAATAGCCTTTAATGGGGAAATCTTTGTTGCTGGATTTGAAACAATGGATCGACTGCATGGCATGGAAGTCTTCATCCGCGTGGCCGAGGCGGGCAGCTTCACGGCCGTCGCCGATCACCTGGGGCTGGCCCGTTCGGCGGTGACGCGCATCGTTGCGGCGCTGGAGGCGCACCTGGGTACCAAGCTGATCGCCCGCAGCACGCGCAGCCTCAAGCTCACGGCCGAAGGCGAGGTGTACCTGGAGCGCTGCCGGGAAATCCTCGATCTGGTGGGCGCTGCCGAGGGCGATTTGTCGGGCGGCGACCGTACTCCCCGCGGCCCGATCCGCCTCAGTGTGCCGGTGAGTTTCGGGGTGCGTCACCTGGCGCCGATGGTGGCCGATTTCGTGACGGTCTTTCCCGAGGTGAGCCTCGACATCGACTTCAACGACCGCCAGGTGAATCTCATCGAAAGCGGCCTCGACATGGCGATCCGCATCACCACCGCGCTCGACCCGACCCAGGTGGCGCGGCGCATCTGTTCGTCCCGGCTGCTGACGCTGGCCTCGCCGGAATACCTGGCGCGTCACGGTCGCCCGCAGGTGCCGGCCGATCTCGCCGGGCACCATTGTCTGGGCTACACCGGTACCGCCCGGGCGGCCTGGCCCTATCAGGTCAATGGCGAGCTGCTGTGGGTGCCGGTGAAAAGCCGGCTCCAGGCCAACAGCGGCGATGCCCTTGTGGATGTTTGCCAGCGTGGTCTGGGCATCACTCGGCAGCCGAGTTTCATTGCCGCCCCGGCCGTGCAGGCCGGCTTGCTCGAGGTGATTCTGGCGGAATACCCGAGCCCCGAACTGGGTATCTACGCAGTCTTTCCGAGCAACCGCTATCTGCCCACCCGGGTGCGAGCGCTGGCGGACTACCTGGCCGAGCGCATTGGCCCGGTGCCTTACTGGGATCAGGGGCTGCCCTGAGCGTGCCGGATTGCAGGGGGCCTTATCTTTGCTATAACACCATCATGACCGGCCCCGACAGAGAGAATCCTGACTGAACCAGGGGGCATAAGACTCCACCGCGTCGAGGCGGGTGCCGGGCAAGCAATCTTCCGGGAAGGGGATGCAGCCATGAAGCGCACCTGTCTGGCCGCGGTCGCGGTCGCCATTGCCGTGTTTGGGATCTGGCTCTTCACGCACTCCGCTGGATTCGACCCCGGTCTGACCCTCGCTCATGCGGCCGATATCCCGGCTGTGCAAGCCGCGCCGCCCATGCCACGGGTGCCGGAGGTCGGTCTGGTGGACCAGGATCTGCCCTACCGTGAATCGTGTGCCCGTGAAGGGCTCAGCGAATCCGAATGTGTCGGCCGCCTGATCTGGTTCAAGGCCACTGCCGGCAACGAACGTTTCCACACCTACACCTTCCAGCAGCGCGTCGGCGTGCTGGTGGACTGGTTCCGCGTGCTGCGCGCCGACCAGCGCGATGACCGCTTCTGGGCCTGGGGCATCATCAACGACCCGTCCTGCTGCAAGCCGGGCGATGCCAACTGCCCGGCCAAGTCATCCGACGAAACCTACGGCTTCGACTGGTGCCCCGGTGACGACGTGCTATTGAAATACGTCGGCAAGCCCGACTACGTGGACCCGGCCTGCGGCCTGAAGGACGCCGCCCTCGACCCGGACGACCCGCACAGCCAGGGCGGCAAGCTTGATCAGCGCCACACGGCTTGCGACCTGAAGTTCGGCACCTCTACCGGCGCGCTGGGCATTCGCAAGTTCCCGAATCCGCGCTTCGACGCCGAAAAATGGAAGGCCCTGAATGGTGGAAATGCCAGTTGGGTGGGCTTCGACCGCAAGATGGATGCGACAACCGGCATCGACTCCGACCGCCGGGTGAGCAAGCTGGCCGATGGCTCGGTCGAGCCGCCGTTCCTGATCGGTACCTCCTGCGGCTCCTGCCACATCGCCTTCGACCCGCTTAATCCGCCGGCCGATCCGGCGCATCCGCAGTGGGAAAACATCAAGGGTCTGGTGGGCAACCAGTACACCCGCATGTCCGAACTGCTCGGCTCGGGCATGCCCAAGTCGGCGCTGGAATACCAGATGTTCGCCCACGCGCGGCCGGGCGTTACCGACACCTCGGCGATCTCCCATGACCAGGTGAACAACCCGGGCAGCATCAACGCGCTGATCAACGTGGCCCAGCGCCCGGTGTTCAAGGGCGAGGCGGTGAGCAAGTGGCGCAAGGTGGCCGAGTGCGGTGCCGAGAAGGACGAAGCCAAATGCTGGTGCGAGCCTGGCCGGCAGGGCAAGTGCTGGCAGTTTTCCACCCGCAGCGATGATGTGACGCCGGTTTTTCTGGGCGGCGCCAAGGTGAATCTGCCGGGCGTGCATCACATTCTCAAGGGCGGCGAGGATTCCACCGGCGCCCACGAGGCGATTCAGCGCGTGTACTTCAACATCGGCTCCTGCTCCGAGCAGTGCTGGGTCAATCACTTTACCGACATGCGCCAGGTGGACCCGGAGCAGCGCGGCTTTGGCCAGACTGCCTTCAATGTCGGCCAGTGCCGGCGCGACTGCCCCAACTTCCGGGCCGTCGAGGACCGTCTGCAGAATCTCCTCGACTTCTTCGCCTCGGCCGAATCGGATGAAACCGACCTGCACGCGGCCCGCGCCAACGCCCGCAAGGCGAAGAACCCGGCGGCCGGCTACAGCCGCGCCGACCTGATCGCCGATCTCGACAAGGAATTCGGCAAAGGAGCCGTGGCGCGCGGTCAGACCGTGTTCGCCGAAAACTGCGCACGCTGCCATTCGAGCATTCCCGAAGCCGCTGGCGGGCCGTTCAAGGGGCGGGACTTTGCCGCGCCGAACGAGGCCCACCCGCGCAAGGTGCGCGCTGACTTCCTCGGCAACGACCAGGCCACGCCGATCACCGAAGTGGGCACCTTCCGCTGCCGCTCGCTGCATTCCAACCACCTGGCTGGTCATCTCTACCAGGAGTACGGCTCGGAGAGCATGCGCGGCCGGCCCAGTGTGGCCGACATTCCCGAGCGCGAAGACCTGAAGAACGGCGGCCGCGGCTACATGCGCAACATCTCGCTGGTGAATGTCTGGTTCACCGCGCCCTTCATGCACAACAACGCCATTGGGCCGGAGGTGTGCGGCAAGCCGGCCAACAAGGACAACGATTTCCACCGGGCCCGGTACGCCGGAGAGGACAACAAGCTGCTCGTCGAGCAGCCCGCCTGCGTGCGCTACGACCCGAGCGTGGACGGGCGTTTCGAACTCTACAAACGTTCCATGCACGAGCTGCTGCACCCGCAGGAGCGGGGCCGCAAGATCACTCTGACCAATTCGGATCTGCTCATCGACCTGGGTATCCGTCCGCTGGAGGGCAAAGTCGAGAAGCCGCTCGGAGGCTTCGGGCAGGTGAAGATTCCGATGGGGGCCAGCGCCGGCTTTCTCAATGGCCTGCTGCACAAGCAGCTGATCGGCGATCTCTTCCTCGCCAAGCGCGACCCGGCGCGGCTGGAGGCGGCCGGCAAGAAGGCCTTGGTGCCGACCCTGCAGGGCCTCGCCGACGAGGTGCTGAAGAACCCGGCGCGCTTCGTCGAGATTCTGCGCGAGAAGCGTGACTTCCTGGCCGCCAACTACCAAACCTGCGACCAGCTGGTGGAAAACGAAGGTCACCGCTTTGGCGAGGATCTTTCCGAAACCGACAAGAAGGCCATCACCGCCTTCCTCGCCACCCTGTGAGAGGAGAGAGCTGCCATGAAAGTCCGTACCGCAGTCATGCTCTCGCTGGCCTTCGCCCTTGGCGCCTGCAACAAGAATGTGCCGAAGCTGGATATCCCCTTTGCCAGCTGGGACAAGAGTTACCAGTCGAAGATGGATCTGGCCCAGGTGGAGTACAAGTACCCGATTCCCACTGTTGAGCTGGGCAAGGTCACGCCGGAATACCTGGCCACCCTCGATCAGGAACAGCTCGACCAGATCTACGCCCGCCTCACGGCCGGGCCGATCCCCGATGGCGCTTTCGACGGCCGGATCCTGCTGTCCCGCGGTGGTAGCGGCAAGTTCCGGCTGTCGGAGATTGTCGGCGGCTTTACCGGTCTGGGCCTGCACCTGAAGGGGCTCGTGCTCGAGGATGTGGGCGAAGCCCTGTGGCGCGGCAAGGTTTTCTATCGTCAGGAGGGCGTGCTGCGCAACCGCATCGAAGACCTGGGCGTGCTGAAAAAGATGGGCCTGGTGCAGGGCGAGCCGAAGAAGATGGACTTCAATGGCAAGCAGACCTGGCTGCTCTTTCCGGCCAAGCTCTACTGCGGCCAGAGCCTGCTGGATGCCCGCCGAGAATCGATCATCATCGACTACTTTTTTACCGACGAAATCCCCGGCTACCAGGAAAACCCGGATTACCTCGCCGGCCGCCGCGGCCTGCGCGTGCGCGACGAAATCCGCATGATCCGCCCCGGCTTTTACCTAGGTCGGGCCTACCTGGACAAGGGCTTTGCGCTGAACTTCACGCTCTACAACAAGGACATGGACGCGCAGGGCCGGGACGCTTTCGTGAAGACCGGGCAGGTGCAGGAAGACTGCTGGTCCGGCACCCAGGCGCGCAAGGTGCTGGCTGCGGCCGGCGGCTGAGGGGCGTCGGCGTGGAGCGCGGAGATGAAGGGCCGCGTCCTGTTCATCCGCCTGCTGCTGGCCGGCGTGTCGTCGATGCTGCCGGCGTGGGCGCTTGAGTCGCCGACATGGGTGGTGGACCCGGCGGCCCCTGGTGATCACCTGCCGCCGGTTGGCGGATCTCTTTTCGATGCCCTGTTTGCCGGCACGCGCGACGGTCGCGTCACCCACATGCTGCCCTTTCCGTTTGAAAAGCTGCTCGCCCGCGTGGACGCCCAACTGATTGGCGATCCGGCCAGCCTGCTGCCGCCCGCCAAGCGGGTGCTGATTCCCCTTGGTCGCTCCCTGCAGCGCACGGCGGCGGCGCCGGATTACTTCCGTTTTCCCCGCGTGGTGGTCGGCGTGGATTCGCCGCCCGTGCCGGGTGCGCTGTTGCTCAAGGACCGGCTCTACATCGGCTATCAGGAGAAGTCGGCGGTGCTGGAAGTCATCAGCTACAACGAGGCGGCGGGGCGCTTCGAGTTCCAGCTGGTCAAGGATTACCGCGCCGGTGGCAATCCGCAGGTTTTCTACGCCAACCGCAACATCTGCTTCGCCTGCCACCAGAACGCCGCACCGATCTTCTCGCGTGCCTTGTGGGACGAAACCAACGCCAATCCGCAGGTCGCTGCCACGCTGGCCCAGGTCGGGCGTCGCTTTTACGGCATTCCGGTGGGGCGCGGCGTGGATGTGCCCTACGCCATCGACAACGCGGTGCGCCGTGCCAACCGCTTCGCGCTGACCCAGCGCTTGTGGCGCGAGGGTTGTGGCGCTGGCGAGGTCGGCCTGCGCTGCCGGGCCGGGCTGTTCGAGGCCGCGCTGCGCCTGCGCCTGGCGGAGGGTCGGGCGGCGGCGCCGGATGCCGTATCCGAGGAGGTCGTCGCCGGCCCGCTGCGCGTGTCTGCGGCCCGCCTGTGGCCGACGGGTCTGGCCATCGGGCGTTCCGACCTGCCCAATCGCAACCCGCTGCAGGGCCTGACTCGCTGGCCGGAGGAGGGCGCCGCGCGTGTCGCTCGCTCCCATGTGGCGGCGCGCTTCGATGCGCTGCTGCCGCGGTCGCCCGATACCGTGTGGCGCGGCGAGGCCCCGGACGCGCTTGCCGAGGCGGTGGTCGGCGTGGCGGAATTCGTGGCCGACGGTGACTGGCTGCGTTTAAAGGCTGCACTGGTCCGGCGCCCCCAAAGGCTGGCCAGTGCCATGGCGGCGGTGGTGGCCAGCCCGGCGGGCCGAAGCCTGCTGGCGGATCAGCCGATTCCTCGCGCCGGCCTGATCGCTGCGCTGCTCACGGCCCTGGGCGAAGCGCCTCGCAAATCGTCGCCAACCCTGTGGCCAGCGGCCCGGCTGGAATTGCCGGCCAGTCCGCCCAACTCGACCGCCAGCGGACCGCTTCCCGCCGCCCTGGCCGGCTTCCACGCCTGGTGCGCGGCCTGCCACCTGAGCGCCGAACGTTTTCCGCCCAACTTTCTGCATGGCCCGGCGGCCGGGCTGGAGGCTCGCATC
Source organism: Zoogloea oleivorans (assembly GCF_008107625.1). Classification (GTDB taxonomy): domain Bacteria; phylum Pseudomonadota; class Gammaproteobacteria; order Burkholderiales; family Rhodocyclaceae; genus Zoogloea; species Zoogloea oleivorans. Next base: position 71,669 of record NZ_SDKK01000015.1, on the reverse strand, counting down.
CGCCAGTGCGCGCCGCGCATCTACGTGCGCCTCGCGATGGCGCGGCGGCCGCTCGCCGAACGGGACAAGACGCCGATGCCGCCTGAAACCCTGTTGCCAGCCTTCCGGACCCATGCAGCCGCGTGGGCCGTGAGCCCCGAACGGGCGGCGCTGGAGGGGGTGGTGGCCGCCCAGCTCAAGGCCGAAAGTGGCCGCGATCCCGATCTTGAGACCTTGCTGGCCGACGGTTATGAAGCCCTACGCCCCTGTCTCGCCACCGATCAATAAGCGAGGAGACGATCATGTCCCGCCGTACCGTGATTTTCCCCGCCCCCTGGAAACGGCGCTTCCTCATTCTCTTTGCGCTGACAGTGATCCTGCCGGCAACGATCGTCCTGTGGCTGGCGGGCCGTTTCGGCGGCGACTATCCGGTGGATTACGCCGATCCGGTGGAGCACTTCAAGTATGGTTCCACCGGCGGCGAGCACGAAATGGGCTTTCCGTACTGGATCTGGCGAGCGCTGCCGGAGGTGTGCGGCCAGTACCTGCCGGGCAAGGGCTACCAGTCCATCGGCATGCTTTACGAGACGGGCCCGGATGGCCGCCTCAAGGATCTGCCGGTGGGCACCTCGAAGCGCCGTTACCAAGGGATCGACCGGGTTTTCGTCAATTGCGCGGTGTGCCACACCAGTACCGTACGCGCCGCGCCGGACAAGCCGGCACTGCTGGTGAGCGGGATGCCGGCGGCGCTCTTCAACATGCAGGCCTTTGAGACCTTCTTCTTCCGTTGCGCCGCCGATCCCAAGTTTTCCAAGGAATACCTGATTCCCGAGATCCAGCGCCAGGGCGCCAACCTCGATCTGCTCGACCGCTACGTGGTGTATCCGGTGGCCATCGCCATCATGCGTGACCGGGTGCTGGCCCTGAAAGGGCGCTTCGAGTGGGTTTTTCAGCAGAAGGCGTGGGGGCCGGGGCGGGTTGATACCTTCAATTCCGCCAAGGTGATCTTCAACTTTCCGATGCACCTGCTCGACCCGAAGGAGCTTGATGCACCGGCCGATTTTCCGTCGATCTGGCTGCAGCGCCCGCGCCGCGAGCCCCGCGCCATGGAACTGCACTGGGATGGCAACAACACGGATATGACTGAGCGCAACAAGAGCGCCGCCTTCGGCACCGGTACCACGCCGCCGACCATCGACATTCAGCGCATCAAGCGGGTGGAAGAGTGGATTCTCGATGCGCAGCCGCCGGCGTTCAGCGCGCTCTTCCCCGTCGATCAGGCTCTGGCTGGGCGTGGTGCGCCGATCTACAAGGAATATTGCGCGGTCTGTCATGGCGTTTCGGGGCGGGATTTCAGCGGGGATTATGTGGGGCGCGTGACGCCCATCGGCGCCATCGCCACCGACCGCCGCCGGCTGGATTCCTACACTTACACGCTGGCGGTCAACCAGGCCGCGCTCTACGCCGGCTATCCGTGGCGCTTCACCCAGTTCCGCAAGACCTTTGGCTACGCCAACATGCCTCTCGACGGCCTGTGGCTGCGGGCGCCTTACCTGCACAACGGCTCGGTGCCCAGCCTGCGCGACCTGCTGGAGCCGGCGGCGCGGCGGCCGGCGGTGTTTTGGCGCGGCAACGATGTGTTCGATCCGCAGAAAGTCGGCTTTGTATCGGATCTGCCCGAGGCGGCGGGGCGCCAGTTTTTCCGCTTCGATACGGCGGTGGCCGGCAACGGCAACGCCGGCCATGAGGGGCGGCCCTACGGCACCGAGTTGAGCGATGAGGACAAGACGGCCCTCGTCGAATTCCTTAAAACCTTCTGAGCGGGAGCCTGCCATGCATGCAGAACATCGGATAAGCCGGCGCAGCGGGAAGAGGGCGGCTCTGGCGGGGTTGATCCTTCTGCTCATTGCCGGCGCCTATCTGGGCTGGAGTCGCGGCTTTCGGGAAGAGCCCCAGCCGGCATGGGTTTTTGAAACGCCGGAAAGCCGCTTCAAATACGGTTCGATCGGTGCCGAGCACGATGCCGGGATTCCGTACTGGATCTTCTATGTGCTGCCGCGGATCTTCCCCGAGAAGTTCCGTCAGGACGGGCAGGTGGTTGCCGGTGGCTATGCAGCGCTGGGCGTGGCTTGGGAGGAGGGCCAGGAACTGCCGGTCGGCTTCACCAAAAAAACCATCGGCTTTCCCCGTGTCGCCAACAACTGCGCCGCCTGCCACACCACCAGCTACCGCCGGAGTGTCGATTCGAGCCCGGTCTTCGTGACTGCCGGGCCGGGCCACACAGTCAACATCCAGAACTTCTTCCGCCTGCTCATCGACTGCGCCAAGGACCCGCGCTTCGACGCCGACATCCTGATGGCGGAGATCAATCGGGTCACCAGTCTGGACGTTATCGACAGGCTGCTCTATCGCTTCCTCATCATTCCGATCACCAAAAAGCGCCTGCTCGAGCGGGAGGCCCAGTTCGAATGGCTGTACCGGCCGGATTTTCCCGACTGGGGCCGCGGCCGCGACGATGCCATGAACCTCACCAAGTACTTCATGATCCGCGCGCCGATGGACGATACCTTCGGCCCCACTGACATCCCGGCCATCTGGAAGCTCGGCAAGTACCCGTGGGACAAGGGCCATCGCCTCAACTACGCGGGCGACAGCCATGACGTGCATTCGGTGGTGATCGATTCGGCCCTCGGCGTGCTCGGCGCCGCGCCGGCCGACAAGGCGGATTTTCTCGGGCAGGTGAAATGGCTGGAGGACTATCTGACCCGGCTGCCGCCACCCGACTATCCTTTCCCTGTCGACGCCGCCCGCGCGGCCGCCGGCAAGCTGGTCTTCGAGGCCCAGTGCGCCACCTGCCATGCCAGCGAACGCACCGGCCGCCCGGCGGCGCTCGCCGAGGTCGGTACCGACCGGGGCCGACTCGACTCGTGGAACAAGGATGCGGCGATCAAGGCCAACAAGGTTGTCGCCGGCATGGGCATCGAACGCCGCGGGCTGGTCGAGGAAGACCTGATCGGCTACAGGATCCCCTTCCTCGACGGCATCTGGATTCGTGCCCCTTACCTGCACAACGGCGCGGTGCCGACCCTGCGTGACCTGCTGGAGCCGGCGGCCAGCCGGCCGAAAGTCTTCTGGCGCGGCTACGACGTGTACGACCCGCAGCGGGTCGGCTTTGTCTCCGATGGTGAGGCGGCCCGCCGGGAGGGCTCGCGCATGGATACCGGCGCGAAGGGGGGCAGCAACCAGGGGCACGAGTTTGGCACCGGACTTTCGGTGGCCGACAAGGAGGCGCTTATCGAATATCTGAAGACGCTTTGAAAGGCTGGCGGGATTCATCGGCTGCGCCTAAGATTGCGCGGCCGGTTCGGGGTGTTAGCGTCGTGCCGGCCCACAACAAGACCATTTTCAATTCCCCTGGAGTGCCTCCATGTCCAATACCGTTACCCTCGGCGGCAATGCCGTGCAAGTCGAAGGCGATCTGCCGCAAAAGGGCCAGACCGCCCCGGCCTTCACCCTCGTCGCCAAGGATCTCGCCGACACCCCGCTGGCCAGCTTTGCCGGCAAGCGCAAGGTGCTGAACATTTTCCCGAGCGTCGACACGCCCACCTGCGCTACCTCCGTGCGCAAGTTCAACCAGTCCGCCAATGATCTGCCCAACACCGTGGTGCTGTGCATTTCGGCCGACCTGCCCTTCGCCCAGTCACGCTTCTGTGGCGCCGAAGGCCTGGCCAACGTGGTGACCCTGTCCACCCTGCGTGGTGCAGACTTCATCAAGAATTACGGTGTGGCGCTCGCCAGCGGCCCGCTGGCCGGCCTGACCGCCCGCGCGGTGGTCGTCCTCGACGAGAACGACAAGGTGCTGCATTCCGAACTCGTTGCCGAAATCAAGAACGAGCCGGATTACGCCGCCGCCCTGGCTGCTCTGGCCTGATTGATGAATCGCGCATGACGGGGCAGGGTTCGTCCTGTTCCGCTCATGCGTGTCTGGCGGTTCAGCGCAGCAGGTAAGCCACGCCGACGCCAATGGCCACCAGCGTGGCAACCAGCACTGCTCCGGCGGCCACATCCTTCGCCACGCCGATTTCCGGGTGATGTTCCGGATGAAGGCGGTCAGCCAGTGTCTCGACCGCTGTATTGGCCAGCTCTGCCACCAGCACCAGACCGACGGCTACGCCGATCACTGCCCACCACACGGGTGGCGCATCGGTTGCCGCCAGAAAAATCCCGACGCCAACCACCGCCAGTCCGTGCGTGCGCATGCTCTGCTCGCGGCGGAAGGCCGTGATGATGCCGTTCAGCGCGTAGCCGAAGCGCCGCAGGAAACCTTGTCCTTTCATTTGGACAAATGTACGTCAACGCCCATGCGGCAGCATGGAAAAAGAAAGCCCGGGTGGCATCTGTTGCGCGTTTGTGGCGCAGAGCGGAAATCCTGGCGTGAACAGTTCAGCGGGAAATAAAGGGCACTACGTCCTGCGCGTGCTTTTTGGCCAGTTTGGCGGCCTTTTTTTCCTTGGGGTTCAGTGCCGGCTGTTTCTTCTGTTCTTTGGTGGTTTGTTTGGCCTTGGTCATGATCGTGCTCCTGGTAAGCACCCGCGAACGCAGGTGCCATTCCACTATAGGCCGATGGGCGGGTGGAAACCGTCCGACGACAAATAGTCTGCCTGGCAGCCTCTTGCCAGCGGGTGATGCCTGGGTTTCGCACTATTTAGGGGCCGAACGAGAAAAGACTTGGCATTCATCGAAGAACAGGCTAATATTCTCTTTCTCTGACGCGGGGTGGAGCAGTCTGGCAGCTCGTCGGGCTCATAACCCGAAGGTCGCAGGTTCAAATCCTGCCCCCGCAACCCAATTAAGCAAAATGCCCAATCACTTCGGTGGTTGGGCATTTTGCTTTGTGGCTTCGAATTCAAAGTTCAGCAGCACCTCGTCGCCGACGAGGGCGCGCTCGACGCCGTAGTTCATGCCCCACTGGCTGCGGCGTATCGTCGTGCTCGCCGACAGGCCCAGCGTGTGCCGGCCGTGACCGAAGGGGTAGCTGGCGGCCTTGTTGAGCGTTATGTCCAGGCTGACCGGGCGGGTTTGCCCGAGCAGCGTCAGTTTGCCGGCGAGCTTGCCGCTTGCTGGACTCGTCGGCGTATAGCCGGTGGCCTCGAAGATGATCTCCGGGTAGTGCTTTGCATCCAGGAAGTCGCTCTCGCGGATGTGGTTGTCGCGGGCCTTGTGATTGCTGAATGCGCTGTCGGCGGCAACCACGACACGACCGGACACCAGTTGGCGGTTTTCCTCGTCATAGACAAACTCGCCGGCCCCCTTGAGGAACAGGCCGAGGATCGACGCGTAGCCGATATGCTCGACCTTGAAACCGATGGAGAAGTGGTCGGGGTCGATGGTATAGCTGCGCGGTTCGGCAACGGCGGTGCCGCTTAGCAGGCCGCCCGCCAGAATGATCGTGGCGGATCTGCGCAGGGCACGCACGGAAAGGGAGTTCAAGGCCATGACACAGGCTCCTCGCAGCGAGAATGCAGGTGGGCGGGAAATCCGCAGTAAAGCCAGTATAGATCCGTGTCTGTCGGCCGCTTGCTGCCATGCTCAGGCTGGCGGCAGCGCCAGCAGGTCGAGATGCCCCACGGTCAGCAAAAGTTGGCGGGATGCTATCTGCGCCGTGCGTTCGTCCGACCACTTGGCAAACAGGGGTGATGCCGTCGGTTCCGTAGCACAGGCCACGGCGAGGGATTCCTCCACCATCTTCAGCAGCATGTCGCGCTGGTCTGCGCCGATGTGCCAGTCGCTGCGTGCGGTTCTCACCAGGTAGCCGTGGGCGGTGAGTCGATCGGCCAGACAGGGGGTGGCGGCGCTGCCGAGGGAGGCGCCGAAGCCCTTGTCGCCAGACTGGTGGCGCAGAAAAGCGTCGTGAATGAACTTGTCGGCGGGCAGGCGTGGAAGCCAGTCCCGCTGTCCGTCCACCGTCAGCGTTGCCAGCAGGGGGCGGCGGGCGTGGGCCAGCAGGGCGCCCAGCCGGTCCAGCCAGGCGGCCGACACCAAGTCGAGGAAGGCCGTTGTGGTGACGCCATCGAATCCGGCCAGCTCAAGTTGTTCAAGCGACTGGGCCAGATCGAGCAGATGCCCGCGTACGCGCCAGCGGGCGCTGCCGGTGTCCACCGACAGCCCGCCTTCAAGGGCGTGGCAAGACCAACCCTGGTCGGTGGCCCAGCGGGCAATCTGCGCCTGTTGGGCGTCCAGCAAAACGGGGTCGTGATCCACCAGCAGCCAGTCCTGGTCGCCGTGCAGCAACGGGGCCAGGGCCCGGAAGTTGGCGCCGGCGCCGGCGGCGAGATCGATGATTCGCAGGGGGCCATTGGCACTGCTGGCGACGGCTGCACAAAACTGGGCGGCGAGGGTGCCGCTCCGTGCGGCCAGGTCGAAGGGCTCGCGCTGGTGCAGCCAGTTTGCGTCGAATCCGCTCATGCGGCGACCCGATCAAGGGCGGCGGCCCAGGTGTCGACGGCCTCGTCCCAGTCGGGAAGCTGCGTTGCGGCCTGCATGGCGCCTGCGGCCAGTCGGGCGCGCAGGCTGTCATCGGAGAGGACGCGTCGTAGCGCCTCGCTCAGCGTCGCGCTGTCGCCCGGGGGCGTGAGCAGGGCGGCAGCGGCCGGAACCGTGTCCGGAATGGCGCCGCCGGTGGTGGCGATGACGGGCAGGCCGTGGGCCAGTGCTTCGGCGAAAACCATGCCGTAACCTTCGTGATAGGAGGGCAGAACGAAGAGATCGGCGCCCCGGTAGGCCGCGGCCAGTGCTGCGGCCGGCTGTTCGCCGAGTAGTGTGACCCGGTCGTCGAGGTGTTGGGCGCGAATGGCCCGGGCGACGGCCGCGGCGGCGGCGGGGTCGCGATTCAGACTGCCGATGCAGTGCAGTTGCCAGTCCAGATCGCGCAGTTTGGCCAGCGCCTCGATGAGCAGCAGATGGCCCTTGCGCGGCGTCACGGTGCCGACGGCGAGCAGTTGCAGCGGGCCTTGTGTCGAGCGCATGGCGGCGCTCCGGGGCCGGGCGGTGCCCGGTTTGGCGACGGCGACGTGATCTGCCGGGAGGCCGGCGGCGATGAGTGCCCTGGCCGTGTGTTCGCCGGGGCAGATGGCGCCTCGCAGCAGCGGCAGGAGTGTCGCTTCAAGGGTGGCATAACGGTCGACCTCGGCCGGGCTCAGGCCGGTTTCGAGGGACAGGGTGTGATGGATGAAGCCGATCAGGCGCAGGCGCTGCGCTTCCGACGGGAGGCATGCGGCGAAGGCGGGCAGGGCCAGGCCGTCGATAACCGCCAGGCTGCCGCTCGGCAACCCGGCCAGCGCCGCCGAGGCGGCTGTCCGCGCTGCGTCATCCGCGTCGGGATAGCGGCCGGCCAGCTCGATCAGTGTGACCTGGCGGCCCCGGGCCCGCAGGCCGTCAACCACCTGGCGGTCGTAGAGATAACCGCCGGTGATCTGATCCAGTGGCCCGGGTACCAGGAAAGCCAGATTCATTCGCGCAGGCTGCCTTCGAAGCTGGCCCAGGCCACCGGCGATTCGCGCAGTACCACGCGCAGGGATTCCAGCGCGTCGGCCGTATCGGGGCCGATGGCACCCTCGGCAACCCGCGCCTTCAGGCGCGCGAAGATCACCCCGGCCATGACTTCGGTGGTGGTGTTCTTGCCGCTCAGTTCCGGCACCGTGTCGAGGTTCTTGAAGTTGAACTCACCCAGCACTTCCTTCAGGACGGTCAGGGCCAGGCCGATGTCGCAGACCAGACCGTTCCGGTCCAGTTCGCGGCGCCGGAACTCGACCTCAACGCCGTAGGTGGCGCCGTGCAACTGCTGGGCCGGGCCGAAGATTTCGCCCCGGAAACTGTGGGCGATCATGATGTGGTCGGAAACGGCAAGGCTATACATCGGGGAAAACTCCAGGTTCAGGGGTAGGTGATGACGTGGCACAGCGCACCATCGGGGCTGCTGGCCAGGCGGGGAAGGGTGAGCGGCAAATCTGCGAACGGGCTGTCGCCGCAGAGGAGGGCGTCGAACACCGGGTCGGCGAGGAGCTCCAGTGCCAGCGCCAGGCGTCGGCGGTAGCTCCAGCGGGCGCGCTGGGCGGTTGCCACGGCGCCGACCTGGGAGGAGCGTAGGCTCAGGCGCCGGGCGTGGAAGGCTTCGCCCAGCGGCACGGCCACCGGCTGATCGCCGTACCAGCTCATCTCGAGCACCGTGGCCTCGAAACCGGCCAGACCCAGCGCGGTGGAAAGCCCTTCGGGGTTGCCGCTGGCGTGAATGACCAGATCGGCGTCGCCCGATGCCTGTGCCGGTGCCGCAAAGTGACAGCCCAGCTGCGTCGCCAGGCCGGCCCGGCGCGGATCGCTGTCGATCAGTTCGACGCGCACCCCCGGCATCCGTGCGGCCAGGGCGGCAACGAGACAGCCGACCACGCCGGCGCCGACCACGGCAATCCGGTCGCCGAGGCGGGGTGTGGCATCCCACAGTCCATTGAGTGCCGTTTCCATGTTGGCCGCGAGCACGCCGCGTGCGTCAGGAAGCGCATCCGGCAGCGGCGTGACGGCTTCGCGCGGCACGACGTAGTAATCCTGGTGCGGATGCAGGCAGAACACGCGCTGCCCCAGCAGTTCTGAGGGGCCTTCTGCGATGCGTCCGACCGAGGCGTAGCCGTATTTGACCGGACCGGGAAAGTCGCCTTCCTGGAAAGGGCAGCGCATCGCGCTCCATTGGCTGGCCGGTACCTGCCCGCGAAAGACCAGGCTTTCGGTGCCGCGGCTGATGCCGCTGCGCAGCGTTTTGACGAGCACTTCGCCGGGTTCCGGGGCACGCAGCGCTGCCGTGCGGATTTCGCCAACGCCGGGCTTGACGGTCCAGAAGGCTTGGGCGAATTGTTGTTCAGCCATGAAAGTCACATTCGATCATGACATCGTCGCCAAAGACGAAGCGCCGTGTGCGGGGCCGCAGGCTGTCGCCCAGGTCGGTGATTTCCGGCAGCACGATGCTGGGCCGCCCCGAGCCGAGGATGACCGGTGCCACCGTGATCTGCAGGCGATCCAGTGCGCCAGCTGCCAGAAAGCGGGAAACCGTCACGCCACCCCCTTCGATGAACAGCCATGGCAGCCCGCGCCGGGCCAGGATGCGCCGGATTTCGCGGGGGTCGAGGCCGCCTTCGCCGCGGGGAGCCGGGACGACTTCGGCCTCGCCCTGTGCTTCGCCGGGGTGGGCCAGGTTGGCTGCCACCAGAACAAGGGTTGGCGCGGTGGTGTCGTGAAAGACGCGCTGGCTGCCATCCAGGCGCCGCTCGGGATCGACGATCACCCGCACCGGGCTGGTGCCGGCGCACAAGCGCACCGTGAGTTGCGGGTCGTCGTGCAACACCGTGTTGGCGCCTACCAGTACCGCGTCTGCAATCGCGCGCATGCGGTGTGTGTGGAGCAGGTCTTCGGCGCCGCTCAGCCAGCGGGACACGCCGCTGTTGGTGGCGATGCGTCCGTCAAGGCTTTGGGCCAGATGTCCGACCGCGAAGGGGCCGTGGCGGCGCGCGGCACACAGCGGTCCGTACAGGGCGTGCAGCGGGCAGGCTGCATCGGTCGGGATGTGCTCGCCCCGCGCGTCGAGCAGCGCCCGCCACTGGGCGTCGTCTGCGCGGGGCGACAGCGCTGGGCGCACCCGCTCTTCAATCTCGGGCATGGGTGTGTTCCGGCGTCATTCAGTGGCGCCTGTCGGCGACAAGGGGGCACAAGGCGCGAACAGGGTGGCGTATTCCGGCTCGGCGGGCAGCCGTGCTTCTTCGGGAATGCGGCACAGGCCAACGGCGGCCAGCGCCCGGCCGACGCGGGGATCGGCACTGGCCATGGCCAGCGGTATCGCGCCGGCGAGTCCGAGCACAAAGGGCGCCCACAGCCACACCGCGCCCGGCACCACCCGCCAGAAGCACACTGCGAAAACGAAGCCCAGAACCGTCTGCAGCCACAGCCGGCGGGCCGCCAGTGCGAAGGGAATCCCCTCCGCATCCCGCTGCTGGGTGCTCCAGCCCATCTCCCGGCCGAAGGGCAGGCCGAGCATGAAGAGCGTGACCGCGACAGCGGAGATCGGTGCGATCAGCATCGAGAAGAGCATTTCGAGGAAGGCGCTGACGAGGATTCGCGCCGTGCCCCCGTAGGCCTGCCGCAAGGGGCTGCGCGCCAGTACGTCGGCGAGGGTGGCGAATTTGGGGGCGAAGCTCATGACCATTGTCAGGATGAAGAGCAGTGCGCCAAGATCTGCCCGGATCGGCATCTGGCGCAGCAGGCCCAGCGTCATGAGACCCAGCCAGGCCGGTGCGCCCAGGTACATGGCGATCGCCAGACCGAGTTGGCAGCGGCTTACCGGGAGCAGGCGGGGCAGGCTCAGGAAGTGGAAATACTGCATGTTGCCCTGGCACCAGCGCAGGTCGCGGCGGATGAATTCGGGCAGGCTCGGCGGGTTTTCTTCCCAGCTGCCGTTCTCTTCGGGCAGCACCCGCACTTCGTAACCGGCGCGGCGCATCAGCACGGCTTCGAGCTGGTCGTGGCTCAACACGTGGCCGCCGAGCGGGGGTTTGCCGGGCAGCACGGGCAGGTGGCAGTGTTCGGTGAACGGGGCGATGCGGAGAATGGCGTTGTGGCCCCAGTAGGGCCCGCAGTCGCCCTGCCAGCTCGCTGCGCCCAGGGTGTAGGAGCGCATGCCGAGACGCATTCCGAACTGGAAGATGCGCGCGAAAGGGCTGGCGCTCGGCAGCCCGGTGACCAGCGTCTGCAGAATGCCGATGTGCGGCTGAACCTGCATGATGCGGACAAGGCGCAGCATCGCCGCCGGCGTCATCACGCTGTCGGCGTCGAGGACAATCGCAAATTGATGAAGCGATCCCCAGCGTTCGCAAAAGTCGCGGATGTTGCCCGCCTTGAAGCCGCTGCTCTCTTCGCGGCGCCGATAGGTGATGCTGAGCGCAGACCCGAAGCGCGCCGACAGCTCGGCGGCGACCCTTTGTTCATCTTCGATGATCGGGGCCTGGTTGCTGTCGCTGAGCATGTAGAGGTGAAACCAGCGCGACTCGCCACTGGCAACGAGCCCTTCGAGCATCCAGCCGAGATTGCGCTGCAGGCGCCCGGTGTCTTCATTGCGGATGCAGATCAGCAGGGCGGTGCTGCTGGCGATCTTCTCGGTGCCGCCAATGCTGCGCAGGTGAGGCGCCACCAGCCCTGCCGGATCACGGCAGAAGGTCATCAGCGAGAAGCCGATCACCGCATTCCAGAAGCCGATGGTCGTCCATGGCAAGGTCAATGCGAACAGCAGCAGCATGGCAATCCCGACAGGGTCGGGGGCTTCGACAAATAGCGTTGCCGCCATCAATCCCAGCAGTGCGGCACAACTGCCGAGTACCAGTGCGGAAAAGCCGATGCGCCGCCAGCGCAGTGCCACGCGGGCGCGCGCCTGCCCGGCGGCATTTTCAAATGATCCATCCATGCGACAGTCAGCTTTCCGGAATATCCTGAGTCAATAGGACTGCGTGCCGGCGCGGGATTGGCGAACCGGCTTTCAATTCAGGGACAGGCCGGATAGCGTTACCCGGCATTCACCTTAGCGCGTTTGAACCGCTTCTTCTTCGGCCAGTTCCGGCAGGGCATGGCCCATGCGTTGGCGCTTGGTCTGGATATAGCCGATGGAGTGCTGGTTGGGCTCGGTAATGACCGGGAGACAGTCATCGACTTTCACGCCCAGGGCGGTCAGTTTGGCGAGCTTGTCGGGGTTGTTGGTCATCAGGCGAATGCTGCGCACATCGAAATGGGCGAGCATTTCGGGTACGACTTCATAGGAACGGGCATCGTCCGGCAGGCCGAGTACTCTATTGGCATCGACGGTGTCGTATCCCCGTGACTGCAGGTGATAAGCGCGGACCTTGTTGGAAAGGCCAATTCCCCGGCCTTCCTGGCGCAGATACAAAACCATGCCGGCGCCCAGGCGGACGATTTCGGAGAGCGCCATGTCGAGCTGGTCTCGACAGTCGCACTTGAGCGAACCGAACACTTCCCCGGTCAGGCATTCCGAATGCACCCGCACCGGCAACCCGGCCTTGCCTGTGACATCCCCATAGACCAGCGCCACATGTTCCTGATGGCTGTGCGTGGCATCGGGAGCGGTGGTGCGAAAGACGTGCATGGCAAATACCCCGTTCGACGTGGGCAAATCGGTCGAAGCCAGCCATTCGGAATGACGGGGTGACTCTGGCGAAGTAGGCATTGATCTGGATCTTTTGTTGCGTTGCGTTTTAAAGCGCTCCCTGAAAGGCCGGATGCGTTTCAGTACGGGTCGGACGTGGGCGATGGCTGCTGCCCTGATGTTGCTGACAATACCATCCGACACCCTTTCCGCAAAAGGGTTCCCCTTGTGATCATTAGTCGATTGATTATTAAGGAATAAGCTTGTGAGTATTTCTTTGTTGTGCGCGGCCCGGTTCCGCTCGGTGAATCCGGCTTCACGCGTAAAGGAATGGACGGACCGGCGGGTAAGCGTCGAATTGAAAGGCGTTCTGCTGCCCGGGCATCAGCGCTGCGCATCCGGATGTTGCGCTGCAGACAGCGCTGCAGGCATGCCGAAATGCAAAGTTGTTAGCAATCAAGGGTGTTGAGTGCTGGCATCGACTTTGCGAAGGAGTGAGGACGGCCGGCTCGTCCGGCTGATCGCCCACTCACTGCCTGGAGAGAATGAAAAATGGCCATCCGCCCGCTCTACGACCGGATCATCGTTACCCGCACCGAGCCCGAGCGCACCACCGCCAGCGGCATCGTCATCCCCGACAGCGCCGGCGAGAAGCCCGATCAGGGTGAAGTCATCGCCATCGGCAACGGCAGGTTGCTGGCCAATGGCGAGCTGCGTCCGCTGGTAGTCAAGGCCGGCGACCGGGTGCTGTTCGGCAAGTACGCCGGCCAGGCCGTCAAGATCGACGGCCAGGACGTCCTCGTGCTGCGCGAGGAAGACGTCATCGCCATCATCGAGGGCTGAGGCCCCGCATTCCCCACCAGAACATCCCCCCCCCAGAATCAGGAGTCATTTGAATGTCTGCAAAGAAAGTGCTGTTTGGTGATGACGCCCGTGCCCGCATCGTTGTTGGTGTGAACATCCTCGCCGACGCGGTCAAGGTGACCCTCGGCCCCAAGGGCCGCAATGTGGTGCTGGAGCGCAGCTTCGGCTCGCCTACCGTGACCAAGGACGGCGTCTCCGTCGCCAAGGAAATCGAGCTCAAGGACAAGTACGAGAACATCGGCGCCCAGTTGGTGAAGGAGGTCGCCTCCAAGACTTCCGACAACGCCGGTGACGGCACCACCACCGCCACCGTGCTGGCTCAGGCCATCGTTCGCGAAGGCTTCAAGTACGTGGCCGCCGGCTACAACCCGGCCGACCTGAAGCGCGGCATCGACAAGGCGGTGATCGCCATCGTCGCCGAAATCCGCAACATCGCCCGCCCGACCACCACCAGCAGGGAAATCGCCCAGGTCGGCGCGATCTCTGCCAACTCGGATGCCGACATCGGCCAGATCATCGCCGATGCCATCGACCGGGTCGGCAAGTCCGGCGTGATCACCGTGGAGGATGGCAAGAGCCTCAACAACGAGCTCGACGTGGTCGAAGGCCTGCAGTTCGACCGGGGCTATCTGTCGCCCTACTTCATCAACAACCCGGAAAAGCAGATCGCCGCGCTGGACGAACCCTTCATCCTGCTCTTCGACAAGAAAATCTCCAGCATCCGCGACCTGCTGCCGATTCTCGAACAGGTCGCCAAGGCCGGCCGGCCGCTGCTGATCATCGCCGAGGACGTGGAAGGCGAGGCGCTGGCGACGCTGGTGGTCAACACCATCCGCGGCATCCTCAAGGTGGTGGCCGTCAAGGCGCCGGGCTTTGGCGACCGCCGCAAGGCCATTCTCGAAGACATCGCCGTGCTGACCGGCGGCAAGGTGATCGCGGAAGAGATCGGCCTGACTCTCGACAAGGCCACCCTGGAGGATCTGGGCCAGGCCAAGCGCATCGAAGTGGGCAAGGAAAACACCACCGTGGTGGACGGTCTCGGCAGCGCCGATGCGATCAAGGCCCGCGTCGGGACCATCGACGCCCAGATCGCCGAAGCCACCTCCGACTACGACAGGGAGAAGCTGCAGGAGCGCAAGGCCAAGCTGGCCGGCGGCGTGGCGGTGATCAAGGTCGGCGCTGCCACCGAAGTCGAACTGAAGGAAAAGAAGGCCCGCGTCGAGGATGCCCTGCACGCCACCCGTGCAGCCGTCGAAGAAGGCGTGGTGCCCGGCGGTGGCGTGGCTTTGCTGCGCGCCCGCAGTGCCATCGCCAACCTCAAGGGTGACAACCACGAGCAGGACGCGGGCATCAAGATCGTGCTGCGCGCCATCGAAGAACCGCTGCGCCAGATCGTCACCAACGCCGGTGACGAGGCCTCGGTGGTGGTCAACAAGGTGATCGAGGGTAGTGGCAACTTCGGCTACAACGCGGCCAACGGCACCTATGGCGATCTGGTCGAGCAGGGGGTGCTGGATCCCGCCAAGGTGACCCGCTCTGCCCTGCAGAACGCCGCCTCGGTGGCCTCGCTGATCCTCACCACCGACGCCATCGTGGCCGAACTGCCGGAAGACAAGCCGGCGGCGCCGTCCGATCACCACGGCGGTGGCTTTGGCGGCGGAGGCTTCTAAGCGCCAAAGGGTGGCTCCCGGTCTGTCAAGACCCGGGGCCGCCGGGACACCCTATAAAACGCGGCGTCCGCTGATGACTCGCAGCAACACGACGACGATGGCGATGACCAGCAGGATGTGGATGAAGCCTCCCATGGTGGTGGATGTGACAAGACCAAGGAGCCACAGGACAAGTAGTACGACGGCAATGGTGTAGAGCATGGAATCCTCCGTTATCGGGTGCTTTCGGGTCGGTCCCGTGTTCAACGCGATCGGATCTCGCGTATCGGCCTGACTTGTCTGCATAGTTCAAGTATGGATCGTCGGGCGGGCACGGTCGGTGCGGTGGCGCACGGAACTGTGGGGCGCATTCGTAAACGGGTGCGTCTGAGCGGCTGTTTTTGTGCGGCGCAAAATAAACTTGACGCAAGTCGTGACAACGTTTAATATTCTCTTTCTCTGACGCGGGGTGGAGCAGTCTGGCAGCTCGTCGGGCTCATAACCCGAAGGTCGCAGGTTCAAATCCTGCCCCCGCAACCCAATTAAGCAAAAAGCCCAATCACTTCGGTGGTTGGGCTTTTTGCTTTCCAGCGTCCCGATGCTTCGGGACGCTGGGTTGTTCAGCGGGAGGGGATGCGGCCGCTGTCGTCCGACAGAACGATCTCGACCCGGCGATTCATCTGGCGGCCACTGGCGTTGCCGTTGCTGGCCACCGGGTAGGCTTCGCCGTAGCCGTGGGCGTCGATGCGCTCGCTGCCGATGCCCATCTCCACCAGGGCGCCACGAACAGCGCTGGCACGGAGGCTGGAGAGTTCCTGGTTATGGCTGTCGCTGCCGGTGCTGTCGGTGAATCCTTCGACGATCGCCTTGCGCTGGGGGTTTTCCTTCAGAAAGCTCACCAGCTTTTCCATGTTGCGCAGGCTGCCGGACTTGAGTTCGGCCTTGTCGGTGTCGAACAGTACGTCGCCGATGGTGATGACCAAGCCGCGGGGCGTTTGCTTGGCGTTGAGCTCCCTGATCTGGGCTTCGAGCTGACGACTGCGGGCCTGGGCGTCCTGTGTGTCGAGACGGGCGGCGTTGGCACTTTGCTTGGCCATGTCGGCTTCGGTGGTACGGGCGGCCAGACGAACCTTGTCACGGGCTGACTCGGCCTCGCCAACCGCAACTTCCGCCGCCTTCTGGGCACCGGTTTCCTGCGCAATGGCAACCCGCTGCTTGGCCAGATAGGCGAGGTGATCGACATCGGCCGGCTTGTCGCCGCGGGCCGAGGCTTCGTTGGCCCGGTTAAGGGCGTCACCGGCCTGCTTCATTTCAGTGGTGGCCAGATCGCGGGCCTGCGGATTGGCCTGGGCGGCCTGGTAGTCGGTGCGTGCCTGGTCCAGCTGCACGTTTTTGGCGGGCTGCGAGGAGCAGCCGGCCAGCGTTGCCAGGGCAATGAGCGTCATGGCAAAGAGCTTGTGTTCGGTCATGGTCGGATCCTTTGAATGCTTGGTTACTTGGTTTTGCGATTGAGTTCTTCACGCAGAACCCGGATGCCTTCCTGCAATTCGTCGGCGGCCTTGCGGGCCTTGCCGGAGCGGGCCTTGGCCTCTGCCAGCTGGGCATCGACCTGGGCTTCTTCGGCGAGGTTGCGGGCGGTGTCGTAGTCTTCCTTGCTCATCGCCAGCTTGGCGCGGTCGAGTTTTTCGCGGGCGGTCTGCATTTCTGCCGGGGCCATTTCGGTGCCACCGGCGCCAGCGGCACGCGTCACGGCGGCGCCCGACACCGCCATTTGCTCGGTGGGGGCCGGTGTGCTGGCACAGGCGGCCATCAGGAAGGAGGTGCCGGCGATCAGGGCCGACAGTCCGATCCTGCGCATGTCGGGGCTGGATCTCCAGTTGCTTGTGGTTTTCATGGTCAGTTCCATTTCTTGAGTGATTGGGGGGATTGGCGCGAGCACCCAGGGGGCGAGACTCGCGGTGTGTGAGGTAAGCACCGCAGCAGAGCTGCACCCCAAAAGCATGGGGTGAGGCGGGGGGGCGGGTCGGTGCGGTGGCGCACATGATTGTTATGGCAGTGCTGCCGGCCATTCCTGTGTGTGCCATCGCACCGACCCGTTCGGCATGAACGGATAGGCTGTTGGCGAGGTTTTGCCACGGCCCGTTGTTTTAAGGCGGGTTGTGCACGCCTGCCGCGGTTTGCGCGGTGCCCCGGTCCATCGTCAGCCGTTCCATGGCGACACTGCGGAAGGAATCGCGTGGCAACCCTGGCTAATCCTGATCGACCGTTTCGGACCTGGTTTCCCGGCAGCGGATGGCCGCAGGCTTTCCGTGATGAAGAACCCCCGCTGCGCTCCGAGCTGTTCAGTGCCGACCAGATGGCCATGCACGGCAAGGTGCTGGCTGCTTCCCACACCCTGGCTCCGGAGCGGGGCCCGGACCTTTTGCTGGCGCGCCTGGCCGAGAACGAAAGCATCCTCGTCGATGTGTGCAAGCTGCTTACCCGGGCGGTGGCCGACAGCCGCCGGATCGTGCCGGCCGGCGAATGGCTGCTCGACAATTTCTATCTCATCGAAGAACAGATCCGCATGGCCAAGCGGCTGCTGCCCAAGGGCTACAGCCGCGAATTGCCGCGTCTGGAGGACGCTGTCGC
Organism: Zoogloea oleivorans; assembly: GCF_008107625.1. Lineage (GTDB taxonomy): Bacteria > Pseudomonadota > Gammaproteobacteria > Burkholderiales > Rhodocyclaceae > Zoogloea > Zoogloea oleivorans. Next base: position 54,359 of record NZ_SDKK01000015.1, on the reverse strand, counting down.
AGGCCCTTCGGCCGGGCGTCCGCGGGTTTACGACATTGCGCTGGAAACCGTTGCCCACGGGGACGGGCGGGTGGATGCCGAAAGCCTGGCGCGCTTTGTCGCCGCCTACCAGAGCGTCGCGCCGCTCAAGCTGGGCGAGTTGTGGGCGATCCCGATCATGCTGCGGCTGGCCGTCATCGAGAACCTCCGGCGGGTCAGCGTGCGCATTGCCGCCGGCTGGATCGAGCGGGAGCTGGCCGACTCGTGGGCCGATCGCATGGCCGAGACCGTCGAGACGGATGCCAAGAGCCTGATCCTGGTGGTTGCCGACATGGTGCGTTCGGAGCCGCCGATGGCCAGCGCCTTTGTGGCCGAACTGGCCCGGCGCCTGCAGGGCAGGGGGCCTGCGCTGGCCCTGCCGCTGACCTGGGTCGAGCAGCAGCTGGCCCAGTCGGGCCTGACCACCGAACAACTGGTGCAGTCGGAGAACCAGCAGCAAGCGGCCGACCAGGTGTCGATCAGCAACAGCATTGGCAGTCTGCGGGTGCTGGGGGCGATGGACTGGCGGGATTTCGTTGAGTCCCTGAGCCTCGTCGAGCAGACCCTGCTTGGCGACCCGGAGGGCATTTATGGCCGGATGGATTTCGCTACCCGCGACCGCTATCGCCACGCTACCGAGGCCATTGCCCGGAAGGGCCGGATGAGCGAGGAGCAGGTGGCCCGCCAGGCCGTAGACCTGGCCCGGGCCGGTGCCCGGGGGGCTGGCGGCAGGACCGCACACGTGGGCTACTACCTGATCGACAAGGGCTTGCCCGCGCTGGAGGCCGCCGCCGAGGTGCGTCCCGGCAGCGTCGATGTGTTGCGCCGGGCGGCTGCTCGCAGCCCGCTGTTCCTTTATCTGGGCGCCATCGCGTTGCTGACGGCGGTGGTGGCTGGCGGCTTGCTCTGGCCGGCCCTGGCACTCGGGCTGCCCGTGTGGGCGCTGGTTCCGGTTGGTTTGCTGGCGGTGCTGGCCGGCAGCCAGCTGGCAGTGGCGCTGGTGAACTGGCTGGCGACCCTGCTGGTGACGCCGCGCCCGTTGCCGCGGATGGATTTTTCCGAGGGCATCGCCGCGTCGTCGCGCACGCTGGTGGTGGTTCCGACCATGCTCACCGGCGCCGCCAGTATCGAGGGGCTCGTCGAGGCGCTGGAGGTGCGCTTTCTGGCCAATCGGGATGCCTGCCTGCACTTCGCGCTGCTCACCGATTTTCTCGATGCGCAGCAGGAGTCGCTTCCCGGCGATGCCGCGCTGGTCGACCTGGCCCGCGCCGGGATCGCGGCGCTCAATGACAAGTACGCCCCGGCCGAATTCGACATCTTTTTCCTGTTCCACCGCCCGCGCCAATGGAACCCCCGCGAGCAGGCGTGGATGGGGTGCGAGAGAAAGCGCGGCAAGCTCGCCGACCTGAACGCCTTGCTGCGCGGCGCTGGCCGAGCCGGCTTTGCGCTGATTGAGGGCGATACGGCGGTGCTCTCCGGCGTGAAGTACGTGATCACGCTGGATACGGACACCCAGCTCCCGCGGGATGCGGCGCGACATTTTGTCGGCGCCATGGCGCACCCGCTGAACCGCCCGCTCTACGACCCGGAAAAGCGCCGGGTGGTGGAGGGCTACGGCATTCTGCAACCCAGGGTGGCGATCAGCCTGCCGGGCACCAGCCGTTCCCGCTACGCCCGCCTGTACGGCGGCGAGCCGGGCATCGACCCCTACACCCGGGCCGTTTCGGACGTGTATCAGGACGTGTTCGGTGAGGGCTCCTTCATCGGCAAGGGTATCTACGACGTGGAGGCTTTCGAGCAATCCCTCGGCGGCTGCTTCCCCGACAACCGCATCCTCAGCCATGACCTGCTGGAAGGCTGCTACGCCCGGGCCGGGCTGCTCAGCGACGGCCTGCTCTTCGAGGATTATCCGGCCCGCTACAGCGCCGACGTGAGCCGTCGTCACCGCTGGATTCGCGGTGACTGGCAACTGGCCGGCTGGCTGCTGCGCCGGGTTCCCGGCATGGATGCCGAGCGACTGGCCAACCCCCTGTCGGCACTGTCCCAGTGGAAGCTCGTCGACAACCTGCGGCGCAGCCTCGTCCCGACCGCGCTGACCCTGTTGTTCCTGACTGGCTGGGCGGTGCTTGACGCCAGCGGCCTGTGGACGGCTTCGGTGATCGGCATCCTGCTGCTGCCGTCCCTGTGTGGCAGCCTGCTCGATCTGCTGCGCAAGCCGGCCGAGGTGCTGTGGCGGCAGCATCTGGCGGCCGTTGCCCGCACGACCCGGCGTCATTTCACGCAGGTGGCTTTCGAGCTGGCCTGCCTGCCCTACGAAGCCTCCTTCAGTCTGGATGCGATCCTGCGCACGGTGTGGCGCATGCACGTCAGTCACCGCGGGCTGCTTGAATGGAAGCCGTCGAGCGAAGTCGAGCGGGAGTCTGGCGGTCGTGGGCACAGCGATTTCGCTGCCTCATGGCGCGCCATGAGTGTCGCCCCGGCGATCGCTTCCCTCGCCGCCCTGGGGCTGGCGCTGTTTCATCCGGCGAGCTTGCTGGTGGCTGCGCCGGTGCTGCTGCTGTGGTTTTCTGCGCCGGCGGTGGCGTGGTGGATCAGCAGCCCGCTGACGCTGCGCAAAGCGCTGCTGACGCTGGAGCAGACCCTGTTTTTGCGCGCACTGGCACGCCGTACCTGGCGATTTTTCGACACCTTTGTCGGCCCCGCCGATAACTGGCTGCCGCCCGACAACTACCAGGAATACCGGGTCGCCTCGGTGGCCCATCGGACTTCCCCGACCAACATGGGCCTCGCGTTGCTGGCCAACCTGTCGGCCTACGATTTCGGCTACATCCCGCTCGGCCTGCTCGTCACGCGCACCGCCAACACACTGGCCAGCATGGAAGGGCTGGAGCGCTACCGCGGCCACTTCTACAACTGGTACGACACCCAGACCCTGCAGCCCTTGTCGCCGCTCTATGTTTCCACCGTGGACAGCGGCAACCTGGCCGGCCACCTGCTGACCCTGCGTGCCGGTCTCGATGTGCTGGCCGACGACCGGATCCTGCTGCCGCGCCTGTTCAGTGGCCTGAGCGACACGCTGGTGATCCTCGAGGACGCCATGGGCAACCCGCTGGTGGACTTCTGGAAGGCACTCGAGTCTGCCTCCACGGCGGCGCCGGCCACCCTCGCGGCGGCCCGCGCCACCCTCGACAGGCTGAGCACCTGCGCCGTCGGCGTGGTGGCCCAGACCCGGGGCAGGCTCGAGGTTGGTGACGACACCAGCCCGGCCATCGAAGCACACCGGTGGGCGCAGGCCCTGCATCAGCAAGTGCAGGACGCGGTGGACGAACTGACCTTTTTGGCCCCGTGGCTGTCGCTGCCCGCGTCGCCCCGTGGGCTGGATGTGCTGCTGGCCAGCCTGGCTGGTCAGGTTGGTATCCCGACCCTGCGCGGCCTCGCCCGGCTTGACGCGTTGCTGTGTCCGCAGATCCGGCAGCATCTCGATGGTGAAGTGACCGATGTACAGCGCGCCTGGCTCACCGACCTGCTGCGCGTGACTGCCGAAGGCTGCAGCCGGGCCCGCGAGCGGCTGGCCGTCATCGATGGCCTGGCCGGGCACGCCGGTGAGCTGGCGCGCATGGAATATGACTTCCTGTTCGACAAGACCCGTCACCTGCTGACCATCGGCTACAACGTGCCGGAGCGGCGGGTCGATTCGAGCTGCTACGACCTGCTCGCCTCCGAAGCCCGGCTGGCCAGTTTTGTGGCCATTGCCCAGGGGGAATTGCCCAAGGAAAGCTGGTTTGCCCTCGGGCGTCTGCTCACCAGTGCCGGCGGCGAGCCCGTGCTGCTGTCGTGGAGCGGCTCGATGTTCGAGTACCTGATGCCCATGCTGGTGATGCCGACCTACGACAACACCCTGCTCGACCAGACCTGCAAGGCGGCGGTGGCGCGGCAGATCGAATACGGGCGCCAGCGCGGGGTGCCGTGGGGCATGTCCGAATCGGCCTACAACACGGTGGACGCCCAGCTCAATTACCAGTACCGGGCCTTTGGCGTGCCGGGGCTGGGCCTCAAGCGCGGGCTGGCCGAAGACCTGGTCATTGCGCCCTATGCCACGGTGCTGGCCCTGATGGTGGCCCCCGAAGCGGCCTGCCGGAACCTGCAGCGCATGGCCGCCGAAGGCTTCATGGGCAAGTACGGTTTCTTCGAGGCGGTGGATTACACGCCGGCCCGGCAGCGCCGGGGGCAGGCCAGGGTGCCGGTGCGGGCCTTCATGGCCCACCACCAGGGCATGAGCCTGCTGGCCCTGGCCTACCAGGTGCTGGATCGCCCGATGCAGCGGCGTTTCGAGTCGGACCGCAGCTTTCAGGCGGTCATGCTGCTCCTTCAGGAGCGCATCCCGAGGGCCACGGTCCTGTTCTCCCACTCGGCAGAGATTTCCGAGTTGCGCTCCCGCGCCGCCGACATGGAAACGCCGATCCGGATTTTCGACAGTCCGGATACGCCGATCCCCGAAATCCAGCTGCTCTCCAATGGCCGCTACCACGTCATGCTGACCAATGCCGGCGGTGGTTACAGCCGCTGGAAAGACCTGGCCGTGACCCGCTGGCGCGAGGATGGCACCTGCGACAGCCAGGGCTCGTTCTGCTACGTGAAGGACGTGACCAGCGGGCTCTACTGGTCTACCGCCCATCAGCCGACGTTGCGCCGGCCAAGCTGTTACGAGGCGATCTTCTCCGAAGGGCGGGCCGAGTTCCGGCGCCGCGATTCCGTCAGCGATGAAGGTTCGGGTGGCGACATCGAAACCTACACCGAGATCGTCGTGTCGCCCGAGGATGACATCGAGCTGCGCCGGGTGCGCATCACCAACCGGACGCGCCTGCACCGGGAGGTCGAAGTGACCAGCTACGCCGAGGTGGTCATCGCGCCGGCCGCCGCCGATGCGATGCACCCGGCCTTCAGCAAGCTCTTCGTGCAGACCGAGGCGCTGGCCGGGCAGGGCGCCATTCTGTGCATGCGCCGGCCCCGTTCTGCCGGCGAGCCGACGCCGCGCATGCTGCACCTGATGGCCGTGCATGGCGCCGATGCCGGCACCGTGTCGTGGGAAACCGACCGGGCCCGTTTCATCGGCCGCACCCGCAGCACCGCCGAGCCGCTGGCGATGGACCAGGCCGGGCCGCTGTCAGGCACTGTCGGGGCGGTACTTGATCCGATCGTGGCGATTCGTCAGCGCGTTGTTCTGGCGCCGGAACAGTCGGTCACCATCGACATCGTGTCCGGCATGGCCGATACCCGCGAACTGGCCGTCGGCCTGGTGGACAAGTACCAGGATCGCCATCTGGCCGATCGCGTTTTCGATCTGGCGTGGACCCACAGCCAGGTGGAGCTGCAGCAAATCAACGCGGTGGAAGCCGACGCCCAGCTGTACGCCCGGCTGGCCGCCTCGGTGCTCCATGCCAACGCCAGCCTGCGCGCCGACCCGGCCCTGCTGATCAAGAACCGGCGCGGTCAGTCGGGCCTGTGGGGTTACGCCATCTCGGGCGATCTGCCGATCGTGCTGCTGCAGATTGGCGATGCGGCCAACATCGACCTGGTGCGCCAGCTCGTCCAGGCGCATTCGTACTGGCGCCTGAAGGGGCTGGTGGCCGACCTGGTGATCTGGAACGAAGATCACGCCGGCTACCGCCAGCGCCTGCAGGACCAGATCGTCGGGCTCATCGCCTCGGGTATCGGGGCCAGCGTGATTGACCGGCCGGGCGGCATCTTCGTGCGCTCGTCAGAGCAGATTTCGGCCGAAGACCGGCTGTTGTTCCAGTCCGTCGCCCGCGTCGTCATCATCGACAGCCAGGGCTCGCTGGTGGAACAGCTTGACCGCCGCGGCCTTCCCGACGTGCGCATGCCGCGCTTCGTGCCGACTCGCCGGCATCGCCCCGAGTTCACCGTGAGCGATTCGACCGAAGCGACCGCCGGGCTGCTGCTCTTCAACGGTCTTGGCGGTTTTGCCCCCGACGGTAGTGAATACGTGATGGCCCTTGCGCCGGAGCAGACCACGCCGGCCCCGTGGGCCAACGTGCTGGCCAACCCGCACTTCGGCACGCTGATCTCCGAAAGCGGCATGGCTTACACCTGGAGCGAGAACGCCCATGAGTTCCGCCTGACCCCGTGGGATAACGATCCGCTGTGTGATGCGGGCGGCGAGGCCCTGTATCTGCGCGACGAGGAAAGCGGCCACCTGTGGTCGCCAACGCCGCTGCCGATACGGGCAGCGACGCCCTGCGTGATCCGTCACGGTTTTGGCTACAGCGTCTTCGAAACCCGCTCGGACGGCATCGTCTCGGAACTGACGGTTTTTGTGGCCATGGATGCGTCGGTGAAGTTCTCGGTGCTCAAGCTGCGCAACGAATCCGGGCGGCCGCGGCGTTTGTCGGCAACCGGCTACGTGGCGTGGGTGCTGGGCGATCTGCGCGAAAAATCGGCCATGCACGTGAGCACCGAGATTGCCCCCCGTAGCGGTGCGCTCTTTGCGCGCAACCCCTACAGCACCGAGTTTGCCGGGCGGGTGGCTTTCTTCGACGTGGATGACCCGCTACGTACCGTCACCGGCGACCGGGCCGAGTTCATCGGTCGTAACGGTTCCCTGCAGGATCCGGCGGCACTCCGGCGTACGGCCCTGTCGGGCAAGGTCGGTGCCGGGCTGGATCCGTGCGCGGCGATCCAGGTGGACTTCGAGCTGGCCGACGGGCAGGCGCACGAGGTGGTTTTCCGCCTTGGAGTCGGGCGGGACGGGGACGATGCCGGCAAGCTGGTGCAGCGTTTTCGCGGCATGCCGGCAACGCGCAGCGCGCTTGACGCGGTGCGCCAGTTCTGGCGCCACACCCTCGGCGCGGTGCAGGTTGAAACCCCGGATCCGGCGCTCAATGTGCTGGCCAACGGCTGGCTGATTTACCAGACCCTGGCCTGCCGGCTGTGGGCGCGGGGCGGCTACTACCAGTCGGGTGGGGCCTTCGGTTTTCGGGATCAGTTGCAGGATGCGATGGCCCTCGTCCATACGGTGCCGGGCCTGGTGCGGGAGCATCTGCTGCTGTGCGCCAGCCGCCAGTTTGTCGACGGCGACGTGCAGCACTGGTGGCATCCGCCATCGGGCCGCGGTGTGCGTACCCGCTGTTCGGACGACTTCCTGTGGTTGCCGCTGGCTGTGTGCCGCTATGTGAACACCCTTGGCGACACGGGTGTGCTGGATGAAGTCCTGCCTTTCCTGGATGGTCGCCCGGTCAACCCGGAGGACGATTCCTACTACGACCAGCCGGCGCGCTCGGCCGAGTCGGCCAGCCTCTACGAGCACTGTGTGCGGGCCATCCGGCGCGGTATCCGGCAGGTGGGCGAACACGGCCTGCCGCTGATGGGCTCGGGGGACTGGAACGACGGCATGAGCCGGGTCGGCATTGCGGGCAAGGGTGAAAGCGTGTGGCTTGGTTTCTTCCTGTGCGCAGTGTTGCGGGACTTCGTCGGGATCGCCCGGGCTCATGGCGATGCTGGCTTCGCCAGCGTGTGCGTGGAGGAGTATGAGCGCCTGCGCCAGAGCATCGAGATGCACGGCTGGGACGGGGCGTGGTATCGCCGCGCCTACTTCGACGACGGCACGCTGCTTGGCTCGGCGCAAGGTACGGAATGCCGCATCGACTCGGTATCGCAAAGCTGGGCGGTGCTGTCGGGGGCGGGCGACGGTGCCCGGGCGCACATGGCCATGCAGGCAGTCGGGGAGCATCTGGTGCGCAGCGGGGATGGCCTCGTGCAACTCCTCGATCCGCCCTTCGATAGCGCCGCGCTGGATCCGGGCTATATCCGCGGCTACATACCCGGCGTGCGCGAGAACGGCGGGCAATACACCCACGCCGCGGTGTGGGCCGCCATGGCCTTTGCCGAGCTGGGCGAGCCCGAACAGGCCTGGGCGCTGCTCAGGCTGATCGCTCCGACCAATCACACGCGGTCGGCGCAGGGCGTGGCGGTTTACAAGGTGGAGCCCTACGTTATTGCCGGTGATGTGTATGCGCTTGCACCGCATGTGGGCCGCGGTGGCTGGAGCTGGCACACCGGTGCGGCGGGATGGACCTATCGCCTGCTCATGGAGTCACTGATCGGCCTGCGCCGCGAGGGCAATGTGCTGCATCTGGCCCCGCGATTGCCGGCCGAGTGGCCGACGCTGACAATCGACTACCGCTTCCGGGAGACGGTCTTCCACATCGTTGTCTCGCGGCGGGTGCCGGGGACGGCGGCGAGCATGACGGTGGATGGCGTGGCGTGCCTCGCCCTGGCGATTCCGCTGGTGGATGATCAGCGGGAGCACCAGGTTGAGGTGAATGTCTGACCGGCAGGTTTATTGGTTCAGCAGGATCTGCAGGATGACGCCGGTGGCAATGGCCACCAGCACGTAATCGCCCCCCGCCTGAACCCAGTGGTAACCCCGGGGCGGTGGGCTCAGGCGATGGCCGCGCCAGTCATTTACCACGTAGTTGCGGTGGCGGTATTCACTGGGCAGGCGGTCACCCCGGTAGAAATTGCGCTGGGGGCCGGCGCCCGGGCCGCGGCGATCCTCGCGGTAAGCCTGGGGGGGCGGCCGGTTGCCGCGCTGGTTGCGGTAGTCGCGGTAGTCGCGCTGTTCGCGCCGCTCCCAGCGGCCCTGGTTTCCCTGGCCGTGACCCCGGCCGTCGTGGCCACGCTGGGCCTGTTCATGGTCGCCACGCTGGCCGCGGCGATCAGGGCCGTCGGCGAAGGCCACGCTCCCGGGAAGCAGGGAGAGGGCCAGGACGATGGCCAGGACAGTTTTGCTTTTCATGGGGGCTCCTCGGGTGGTGAATGACCCGCCTGACGCTAGGCCGATCTGCGCGGTGTGTCTGTGCGTAATCCCACAGAGTCGAGTGTGCGGTGCCCGACAGACCATGTTTACCCAACCCCCTATCGTGGGCTGGAGGGCGCCGCAGGCTTGGCTCGACGCTCTGGCCATTTCCCAAGCGAGTGATCAGGAGACCACCATGAACTACGAAGAAAACGACACCTACGGCATCTACAAGGCCAACACTGCCGGCGGCATCGGCGCCGATGCGGGCCAGGGCCCCGGCCCGGCCCTGATGGGCGCGCACACCCTCATCGGCAACGACGTGGTCAGCCACAGCGCCGAATTGCTGGGTGAAGTGAAGGAGATCATGCTGGATGTGCACAGCGGCCACATTGCCTACGCCGTGCTGTCCTTCGGTGGCTTCCTCGGCCTGGGTGAAAAGCTCTTTGCGGTACCGTGGAGTGCTTTGACCCTCGACACGATGAACAAGCGCTTCATGCTCGACGTGCAAAAAGAGCAGCTTGAGCGTGCCCCGGGCTTCGACAAGGACAAGTGGCCCGACATGGCCAACCCCGAATGGGCCGAGGGCATTCACGCCTATTACGGACGCACGATGTATTCGCTCTGACATAGCCTCGGCGCTGTCGGCGCTCAGGCCCCTGTTCAAGGCTGCCGGCACGCAGCGCCGGTCATGAACAGGGCTTTCAGGAAGGATCGCGATGGCGGCGTTTCGTGTGCCCGGACCGACGTTTGCGTTTCCGCAGTCGGTGCTGATTCCGTCGGCGGCGGTGGGTGTGCTGGCGGGTTTGTGGCTGCGCATGGCGGGCACCGGCTGGTCGGCCGGCCTTGGTGCGCTGCTGGTCGGCCTGGCGGTGTGGACGCTGGTGGAATATGTCCTGCACCGCTTCATCCTGCACGGCGTCGAGCCCTTCAGAAGCTGGCACCTGGAACATCATCGGGAGCCGGATGTGCCGATGCGCACGCCGGTGCTGTTCAGCCTGATGCTTGTGCTGACTCTGGCGGTTTTGCCCTCCGTGCTGTGGGCCGATACGGGTTTTGCCGTGGCGCTTTCCGGCGGGTTGATCCTGGGCCATCTGGTGCAGGAGCTGGTGCACTACCATCTGCACCGGGCCATGCCCCGCAGCCAGGGCTGGTTGGCAGCCCGCTGGCGTCACCACGACTTTCATCACCATGACAACGACTGCCTGGCCTTTGGCACCCTCGCCAGCTTCTGGGACCGCCTGCTCGGAACGCAGCCTGGCCGCTAGTCTCAGGGCCTTGCCGGCGTAACCCGCCATACGGTGTTGCCTGCGTCATCGGCCACCAGCAGCGCGCCTGTCCGATCTACCGCGACACCCGCGGGGCGGCCGTGGGCGTCGCCTTGCGCATTCAGAAAACCGGTCAGCACGTCTTCCGGCGGGCCGGCAGGGCGGCCTTCGGCAAAGGGCACGAAGATCACCTTGTAGCCGCCGAAGGGTTGGCGATTCCATGAGCCATGCTGGCCGATGAAGGCGCCGCCGGCGTATTTTTCAGGCAGCAGCGTGGCGCTGTAAAAGGCCAGGCCGAGAGATGCGGTATGGGCGCCCAGCGCATAGTCGGGCACCTGTGCCATGGCCACCAGGTCGGGGCGTGGCGGGTTGGGGCGAGTGTCCACGTGGCGTCCGTAGTAGCTGTAGGGCCAGCCGTAAAAGCTGCCGTCCTGCACGGCGGTCATGTAGTCCGGCACCAGGTCGCTGCCAAGCTCGTCCCGTTCGTTCACGGTGGTCCATAGCGCGCCGCTGACCGGTTGCCAGGCCAGCCCGTTGGGGTTGCGCAGGCCCGCCGCGAAGATGCGGGAGCGGCCGCTGGCGAGGTCGATCTCGTGGATGGCGGCCCGTCCCGCTTCCTTGTCCATGCCGTTTTCGCCGACGTTGCTGTTCGAGCCGACGGTGACATACAGACGCCTGCCGTCCGGGCTGGCGATCAGGTTTTTGGTCCAGTGGTGGTTGAGCGCACCCGCTGGCAGGTCGATGACCTTGACCCCCGGTGCGGTGATCTGCGTCGCGCCGGGTTCATAGGCAAAGCGCCATACGGAATCGGTGTTGGCCACGTAAAATTGATTGCCGACCAGTGCCATGCCGAAGGGCGAATGCAGTCCCTGCAGGAATAGGCTGCGTGTTGCCGCGACACCGTTCGCGTCGATGCCGCGCAGCAGGGTGATACGGTCGGCGCTGGGCGTGCCGGCCCCGACTGTCTTCATCACCTGCTTGCTGATCCAGCCGACGATGCCGGTCCCGCTGTCGTGTTCGGCCGGCGCGTTGCTCTCGGCCACCAGCACATCGCCGTTGGGCAGCACATGCAGCCAGCGAGGGTGGTCGAGGTCGCTGGCGTAGGCGCTCACTGCCAGCCCGGCGGCAGCTATCGGTGTGGTACCGGCTGGCCAGCCAACCGCGCGGGCGGTGTGGATGGTCGGGATGAGACGCGTCTGTGGAGGCGGGAGGTTTGGCTGTGGCCCGAAGCCGGCGCTCGCCGGCAGGGTGGCCACTTCGCCACAGCCGGCAACGGCGAGCGCCAGCAGGCTGCCCGCCAGCAGCCTGTGCGGTATGTCGTGGCGGCTAGGTCTTTGTGTCATGAGGGCGTCAGCAGGTCAGTTCCGTGACCCACTTCAGCAGCACTTGCGCGACCTCTTCCGGCTGGTCGAGGGTGGACAGGTGGCCACAGGTGTCGACGATGCAGAGCCGGGCCTGCTGGATGCCGGCGGCGATTTCCTCGGCCACTTCGGGGGGCGTGACCAGGTCGTCACGGCCACAGATCACCAGCGTCGGGCAGGTGATGGCTGCCAGACTAGGGCGGCTGTCGGCGCGCCCCATGATGGCCGTCTGCTGGCGCAGGAACACATCCTTGCCAAGCCCGATGGCCATCGAGTGGAAAACCCCGCGCACGGCCGGCAGGTTCATCCGCTCCGGGTGGGACAGGCGCGGCAGCAACTGCTCGCAGACGGCCTCCATGTCGGTTTCAGCCAGTTTCATCAGCGCTTTGCGGGCGGTAGAGGCTGTGGGCGTTTCGGGGCGCGCCGAGGTGTCCAGCAGGGCCAGGCCGCATACCCGGTCGGGGGCCTGGCGCATGATCTCCAGGGCGACATAGCCGCCCATCGACAGACCGACCAGCGCGAAGCGTCCCGCGGGCGCCTCGGCCAGCACGCCCGCGGCCAGTTCGGCAATACTGTCGGCGCGGGTCAGGTCAGCGACTTCGGTCAGGGCCACCGGCGACAGGGCGGCCAGCTGATCCCGGAACAGGCTCGCATCGTTGAGCAGGCCCGGCAGGAAGAGCACGTGAATTTTCGGTTTCACTGATTGCATGATTACCTCCGAATGCGTTCCGTGACCTGCGGAGTTGCGGGAAACGGTGCGTGACAATGGCTGCGCAGCAGGGGGGCGTCGGTGTGCTGTCGCGCTTACTCACGGCCTGGCGCGATGGTCGGCCGTCCGGCGCCGGGAATGTACGCCAGCGCACCGAGTTCGCCGGGGCGTCGGAAGACAATCATCCGGTCGATCCTGCTCCATGGTCCCGGTTCGCCGGGCCGGCAGACTCGACGCTGTGTGAAGGAAGCTGCCATGTCTCTCGGAACCATTCTCCTGGTCATCGTCATCCTTGCCCTCTTGGGCGTCATCCCTGCCTGGCCGCACAGCCGGGGCTGGGGTTACGGGCCGAGCGGCGGGCTCGGGCTGCTGCTGGTCATCCTGGTCGTCCTGCTGCTGCTCGGACGCCTGTAAGCGCTCATGAAATTCAAGGACTACTACCAGGCGCTGGGGGTCGCGCGGAGCGCCAGTGCAGACGAGATCAAGAAGTCCTATCGCAAGCTGGCGCACAAATACCATCCGGATGTCTCCAAGGACCCGGGCGGTGAGGAGAAGTTCAAGGAGGTCGCGGAGGCCTACGCGACCCTGAAGGACCCGGAGAAGCGCCAGGCCTACGACGACCTCGGGCGCCGCCCGGCCGGCGAGCCTTTCACGCCGCCGCCGGACTGGCAGCAGCGTTTCCACATGGACGAATCCGGCTTCGAGGATGTGGACCTGTCGGATCTGTTCGCTGCTTTCGGGCGCGCCGGCCACGGCCCTCGTCCGCAGAGCGACCCGCCGCGGCGCGGCCAGGATTTCGAGATCGCCGCGCCGGTGACGCTGGAGCAGATCTTTCATGGCGGCGAAATCGAGGTGCGTGCCGAATTGCCGGAGTCCGACCCGAACGGTCTGGTGCACCGGGTTGTGCGCACCTTTCGCATCACTCTTCCGAAAGGCGCCGGCGATGGCTATCGCCTGCGTCTGGCCGGGAAGGGCGGCCCCGGGCACAAGGGCGGGGCGGTCGGTGACCTGTACGTGGCGCTCGCGCTGCAGCCGCATTCCTTGTATCGCCCGAGTGGCCGCGACCTGTATCTCGACCTGCCGCTGGCACCCTGGGAGGCTGCGCTGGGGGCCGAGGTGGACATTCCCACCCTGGCCGGCAGCGTCACCCTCAAGGTCAAGCCAGGCACCCAGTCGGGGCACAAGCTGCGCCTCGCCAGGCGCGGGCTGGCGGCCACCGACGGCAGCATCGGCGATCTGTATGCGCAGGTCCGGATCGATGTGCCGGGCACCCTCAGCCCCGCCGAGCGCGACCTGTTTGTGCAGCTGGCGGCGGTCTCCGGCTTCAACCCGCGCCAGCACTTCCTGTCAGGAGCACCCGCATGAGCACGCAATTTGCCGAACCGGCAGGGCAGGACGACGGCCAGGTCTGCCATATCGAATACCTCGCCGAGGTGTCCGGCCTGAGTACCGACGAGATCGAGGATCTGGTCAGCATCGGCCTGATTGCCCCGGCCGATGACGCTGTGCGGCCGCCGGCCTTTGGGCTGTGCTGCGTGCTGACCGTGAAGACGGCGCGGCGTCTGCGCGACGACTTTCAGCTCGATCGCCACGGCGTCGCCCTGGCCCTCACGCTGGTGCAGCAGATCCGTGAACTACGGGCCGAACTGAAGGCGCTGCAGGCGCGGCTGGGTTAGGGCGGACTGTGTCTGGCAGCGCACTGACGGGCGCGCCGGTGTATGTGAATGTCGTGTCTCGTGATGCCGTTCCCGCCGGGCCCCTGGCGGCTGATATCCCACGGAGGCTGCATGCCGCAAACCCCTACGCCACGCCTTGGCCAGGCGCCTGCCAAGCTCGGGCGCACAGAGTTTCACCTGCAGTTCCAGCGCGCCTACGCCGATCCGGCCTTCGATGCGGTCAAGAGTGCGCTGGCTGAAGTCGAAGAAGTTGCCTGGGACAACTACCGCCACGGCCACAAGGCGCCGCTGACGGCAAAGGCCGGCCCCGGCTTTGCCGACCCCGACTACCTGCTGTCGGTGGAGTGGAAAGCCACCCGCGACCGCCTGCTGCTGGCCGACAAAACCCAGCGCAATCCGGCGACCCGCTCGCGGGTATTGCTGATCTGTGGCGCCGCGCGCAACGATGGCAGCTGTGCCAGCGAGATCTCCAAGACCTTCCGCATGACCCAGTGGGCGCGGGAGATTCTGGAGGCCGAAGGTATCGAGGTGGATCTGCTCGACCTGAGTCTGCTGACCTCCAGCTACGACCTGCACATTCACCCCTGCAAGGCCTGCGTGTCCACCGCCATGCCGTTGTGTCACTGGCCGTGCAGTTGCTATCCCAACCACGGAGCGCGCCAGACCAACGACTGGATGGCCGAAATCTACGAGAAATGGACTGCCGCCCACGGCGTCATCATCTTCACGCCGGTGTACTGGTACCAGACGCCAAGCGTGCTCAAGCTGATGATCGACCGGCTGGTATGTGCCGATGGCGGCAATCCGGACCCGACCACCACCCAGGGCAAGAAGGCCGAGCTGGCCAAGACGCTGGAGCTGGCCGGCTGGAACTACCCCAAGCATCTGGCTGGCCGGGCGTACGGGCTGGTCGTGCATGGCGATGTGGCCCGTGCCGTGGCCCACACCGTTGCCGGGCTGCGTGCCGGCATCCTTACTGCTGCCGACGCCGGCCTGCATTCACCTCGCCCGAAATAGGCGCAGGTCGGACTTCCGTTCGGCAATGCAGCTCCTGCGCTCGTTTACCCCATTACCGGAGCTCATCATGAACACATCAATCGAAGAAAATACTCCCCTTTTCAGCTCAGAGATCCACACGGTGTCGGCGGTCTATCCGAGCCGGGAGGAGGCCGCAGGCGTGCGCCAGGTTTTGATGGAGCGCGGCATTGCGGCCGGAGAAATCCGCATCTTCCAGGAAGCCCCGTCGCAGCCCGCCGAGGAGGTCAGCGATGACGTGCTCAAGGACGTGCTGGTGGATGGCAGCATCGGCACCGTGGTGGGCACCGGCGTCGGGGCCCTCGGGACGCTGGCCATCGTGGCTTCCGGCATCACGCTTTTTGTGGCCAGCCCGGTGGTGGCACCGCTGGCCATGCTCGGCTGGTTCGCCGGCATCGGCGGCATCGTCGGTGCGGCGGTCGGCGCCGGGCGCAAGGAAGGGCGCTTTTCGGAGCTGGTGAAGGATGCCGTCAAGGCGGGCAATACGGTGCTGCTGGTGCGCACCCATAATCTTGCCGATCAGACGCTGGCCCGCAACATTGTCGAAGCGTCCTTCCGCGGCCGCGACGAAGTCAGTACGGAATCGAACTGACACAACAAAACGGGGGCGGACAAAGTCACGTCCCCGTCATCGACCGAATGCCTTGCCGCCAGCTCAGCGGCCGGGCTTGTCTGCCTGCTTGCCGATCCCCCCACCCGCCGTTGCCCCGCTTTCCGTGCCGCTGCTCGTGCCGCGGTCAACGGTTGCGCCGGCCCCCGTGCTGCGGCCCCGTGTGGACATTCCGCTGCAGGCAGTTAACCCGGGCAGTGTTGCCACGGCCGCCAGAATGGCTGCCAGCTTGTGGGGCGTTTTCATGGTGATGCCTCTTTGTCGAAAGGATTCAGCAGGCGGGAAATCCTGTCTTTGCAGGATGCGGTGGAGGTGGCGTGGTGGTCTGTGCTGCACCCCACATAGGGCACACGAATGCCCGCCATGGGTGAGTATCAGGATGCCTAGCATGAAACGGCCTGTTTTATATGTTGGATAGCACACAAAGCTGTGCCTGTTTTCGGCCTATGCTGTCTTGTACAAAACAAAACGACGCGCGGTGACTTCATTACGACTTTCTGCATGACCCAAGGTACATAGATGCCCAGCTCAATCCCCGATAGTCCCCGACAAAACCGCATTCTGGCGGCCCTGTCTCCTGAGGAATATGCCCGGCTGGCGGATGATCTGGAGCTTGTCAGCCTGCCCGAGGGGCAGACGCTTTTCGAATCCGGCGACAGCCTGGTTTTCGTCTATTTCCCTACCACCTGCATCTTTTCGCTGATTTCGACGACCGAGAACGGCTCGTCGGCCGAGCTGGCGATGACCGGCAATGATGGCCTGGTCGGAATCCCGCTGGTGCTCGGCGGCGAGACGACCAATTACAATGTCATCGTGCAAAGTGCCGGCAGTGCCTACCGCTTGCGTGCCGAAGTGATGTGCTGGGAACTCGATCAGGGCGGCAGTTTGCGCCGCCTGGCCCTGTGCTACACCCAGGCCCTGATGACCCAGATGGCCCAGAGTGTGGTGTGCAACCGTCATCACTCGGTCGATCAGCAGTTGTGCCGCTGGCTGCTGCTGAGCCTCGACCAGATGTCCGGCAATCAGCTCCATGTGACCCAGGAAGGGATCTCCAACATGCTCGGGGTGCGCCGCGAGGCCGTCACCGAGGCGGCTGGCAAACTGCAGGCGGCAGGCCTGATCCAGTATCGCCGGGGCAACATCACGGTGACTGATCGCCCCGGCCTGGAAGGGCGGGTGTGCGAATGCTACGGGGTGGTCAAGGCCGAGTACGAGCGGCTTTTTCACCTGCTGGAAATCCTCCCGTCCCGGCAGCAGCGCGCTCGCCCGAATCCGGCAACCCTGCGCCAGCGTGCCGAGACCCGCCTGCTGCAGGCGCAGTCCGTGGCGCCGAGCGCCCCGGTCAGCCAGTGGGACACGGCGCGTCTGCTGCACGAGCTGCAGGTGCACCAGATCGAACTGGAGATGCACAACGAGGAACTCCGCAACGCCTACGATGAAGCCGACACCCTGCGCGAGAAATACGCCGACATCTACGACTTTGCGCCGGTGGGCTATTTCACCCTGGATGCGCAGGGGACTATCCTGCAGATCAACCTGGCGGGGGCCATCCTGCTCGGCATCAAGCGTTCGCAAATGGGTCGCTCGCGGTTTGCCGCTTCCGTCAAACCGGAATCCCTGCCGGAATTCAATGCGTTTCTGGAGGATGTGTTGAGCGGCAAGGCCAGAAAACAATGCGAGATCCGGCTGATGGCCACCGAGCAGCGCCCCGGGGCACTGGTACGGATCGAGGCCGTTGTGGACGAAGGTGGCCGGGAGTGCCGTATGGTGGTGATGGATATCACCCGGAAGATGAACAGCAGGGTTGGCGATGCGCTGCCGTCAGCCCGCTTTCCCGACCCGCCGCCTGGCAACGTCTGAGGGCCCGGCATTCCGCCGGTGCTTCGTTACACCCCGTTCCAAGGAGAACAAAGATCATGCTTTACACCTTCAAATCCCCGGCCACTGCCAATCTCGTGATGCTCGAGAAGAGCGGGGCCCAGATGCTCACCATCATCGGCAAGGAACTCACGCCCCAGGGCATCATTACGGTGGCCCAGATTCCGGATGCCATGGCGGCGCTCGATGCCGAGGTCGACGCCCAAGAGGAGGCCGCCCGCGGGGAGCCCCAGGACGGCGGGCTGCCGGAATCGGAAGAGCAGGTTGACCATGTCACCCTGCGCCAGCGGGTGGCGCCCTTCATCGAGATGCTGCAACGCAGTGAGGATGCCGGCGAGGCGGTGGTGTGGGGCGTCTGAGCGCACCGCGCCCTTAGTCCTGCGGGTCTTGAGGCGGCTGTCGGGCCAGCCAGTGCAGGAGCGTTCCGAACAGGTTTTCCAGGCTCACCGGCTTGGCGATGAAATCGTTCATCCCGGCGGTGAGGCAGCGCTCCCGTTCCGGGGCGAAGGCGCTGGCGGTCATCGCCACAATCGGGGTCAGGCGGCGTCCGGCCAGTTTCCGGATCGCCCGCGTCGCTTCGAGTCCGCCCAGTTTCGGCATCTGCAAGTCCATCAGGATCAGCGCGTAAGGGCTGGCGCCGGCCTTGTCGATGGCTTCGAGGCCATTGGCCGCCGTGTCGACCGCGAGGCCGATGTCCGTCAGCAGCATTTGCACCACTTCCAGGTTGATCGGGTCGTCGTCGGCGACGAGGATCCGGGTGCCTTGATAGTCGCGCTGGAGGATCTGCTCGGCGCTTTCCGGCAGGGCGTCGCTGGTGATCGGCAGGCCCTTGTCGAGGCGTACGGTCAGCCAGAAGTTGCTGCCTTCACCCGGTGTGCTGCGCACCCCCGTTTCGCCGCCCATCAACTGGACGATGCGCCGGGTGATCGCCAGACCCAGCCCGGTGCCGCCGAATTGACGGGTGGATGAGCTGTCGGCCTGCGTAAAGGCTTCGAAGAGTTTCCCTTGCTGTTCCGGCGTCATGCCGATGCCGGTGTCGATGACGGCAAAATGCAGCAGGTAGCCGTCGTCGGTTTCTGCGCGCAGGCGCGCTCTGAGGGTGACACTGCCCGTGCGGGTGAACTTGATCGCGTTGCCCAGGTAGTTGAGCAGGGCCTGCGACAGGCGCGTGGGGTCGCCGCACAGCAGCGCCGGTACCCCCGTCAGGTCGGCGCTGAGTTGCAGCCCCTTGGCTGCGGCACTGTCGGCGACGATGGCCAGCGTGTTGTCGATCAACTCGTGCAGATCGAAGTCGATGTGTTCGAGCAGGAGCTTGCCGGCTTCGATCTTGGAGAAGTCGAGGATGTTGCTGATGATTTCCATCAGGTGGTGGCCGGCAAGCTCGATCTTGTCGAGCTGTTCCGCCTGCTTCGGGGTGACGCCGCTGCGGCGCAGCAGGTGCGCCATACCCAGGATGCCGTTCATCGGCGTCCGGATTTCATGGCTCATGTTGGCGAGGAAGCTGCTCTTGGCGCGGTCGGCAGCCTGGGCGGCATCGCGGGCCGCCAGCAGTTCGGCGGTACGTATGGCCACCAGTTCTTCGAGCCGTGCATTGAGGACGCTCAGTTCCTCGCGGGCCTTGTCGGCATCGTCGCGGGCGGCGCGCAACTCTTCGTTCTGCATCTCCAGCTCGATCTGATGAACCTGGAGTTCGTGCATCAGCCGCAGCGCATCGATTTCATCCGGACAGGTGGACGACCGCTGTTCCTGCACGAGGCGCGCCTCGGCGTTCCGGCGCAGTCTGGCGGCGATTTTCTGGCCGGGTAGCGGTTCAGTGCTCACGGCGCGTCTCCCTTTTGCGCAGGCGGGCTTCAAGCTGCTTGATGCCGGTAATGTCGATGAAGGTGAGCACCACGCCGTCGATCACGTTGTCCTGGGTGCGGTAGGGCATGATGCGCACCCGGAACCAGCGTCCGTCTTCGGTGCACACCTGCTTCTCGCTGAAGATCAGGGTGGTCAGCACGGCGATCGCGTCGTCCTGCAGGCCGGGGTAGTCGAGGTCGGTGACGATGTCGGAGAGGGAGCGACCGACATCCCCCGGAATGAACTTGAACAAGTGGGTGGCGTGGGTGGTGTAGCGCCGCAGCTTCATCTCGTTGTCGAGAAAGATGGTGGCGATTTCCGTGCTGTTGAGCAGGTTCGTCATGTCGTTGCGCGCCCAGGTGAGGTCGTCCACCTTGGATTGCAGCTCGGCATTGATGGTTTGCAGCTCTTCGTTCATGGATTGCAGTTCTTCCTTCGAGGTGGTGAGTTCCTCGTTGGTGACTTGCAGTTCCTCATTGGCCGACTTGACCTCTTCGAGAGAGGCCTGCATTTCTTCCTGGTTGATGCGCAGGGTGTCGCGGGTCTGGGCCAGCTCCAGGGCCAGGGCGTTCTCCCGGTCGGAGGCCACGCTGTGGCGGGGTTTGCGACGCCCGGCCGAGGCTTTCTGGTCGTTGAACACGACGAGTACCCGGTTGCGCAGGGCGTCTGGCTTGTCGATGCCCTGCACGGTGACATTGACCGTTTGCATGCCCCTTTCGGTGTCTATCTGGAGGCCGTTCAGATGGATGGGCTGTGGCTGGTGCAGGGCGTTGCGAATGACGCCGGTCAGCGCCTCGCGCAGGCCGTCGCGGGCCATTGCATGGATGTTGATGTTCACCTTGCCGGCGGGGGGCTCCAGGTATTTGCCGATGCGCCCGCTGATGTAGAGGATGTCGCCGTCGCCATTGACCAGCACGGCGGCCGGCGAATAGTTCTGCTGGATGAGCTGGTTGGTCTGGTGTTCGATGCTGTCGCGGTAGTCGGGGCGTTCGCCATCGACCACCATCTGGGGCGTGGAAGGCGCTCGCGCCGGGAGGTCCAGCCAGGACGAGCCGGACAGGCGATCAATGCGCTGGAAAATGTGGGTTTTCTTGTCGAGGGGGGTGAACAGGTCGACAAAACCGCCGACGGTTTCGGCACTGCCGAGCACCAGGATGCCTTCAGGGCTCAGGGCATAGTGAAACAACGGCAGGATCTTCTTCTGCAGGTCGGGGCCGAAGTAGATCAGCAGGTTGCGGCATGACAGGATGTCGAGCCGGGTGAACGGCGGATCGGAGACGATGTTTTGCGGCGCGAAGATGACCATTTCGCGAATGTCCCGGTTCACCCGGTAGCCGCTTTCTTCGGCCACGAAATGGCGGGCCAGCCGTTCCGGGTTGACATCGCTGGCGATGTTCGCCGGATAGCAGGCCTGGCGGGCCTTGTCGATGGCGTCCACGTCGAGGTCGGTGGCGTAGATCTGCAGCGAGAAATGCCCCTCGGGCTTGAGCTGTTCGAGCACTTCCCGGAAGACGATGGCCAGCGAGTAGGCTTCTTCGCCGGACGAGCAGGCTGGCACCCAGGCGCGCAGGGCCTTGCCCTCGGGGTGGCGGGCGAGCAGGGCCGGAATGGCCGTGTCGCGGAGGAATTCCCACACCGAAGGGTCGCGGAAGAAATTAGTGACGCCGATCAGTACTTCCTTGAAGAGCAGGTCGAGCTCCTGCGGGTTGTCACGCAGGTAGGCCACGTAACTGGCGATGCCGCTGATCTGCAGCAGGGCGATGCGCCGCTCGATGCGCCGGTACAGGGTGCTCGGCTTGTACAGGGACAGATCGTTGCCCGTGCGGCTGCGCAGCAGCACGATGATCCGCTCAAGGTCGCTTTGTTCGCCGACACCGGGGAGCGCGTCAGCCTTGTGGCCTGGCGGGGCATGCCGGAGGTAGGCGGCGATGCGCTCCACCACTTCTTCGGCGGGGGCCACGATGTCGACGACGCCGGCCTTGATGGCGCTGCTGGGCATGCTGTCTGCCTTGGCGCCGGCCGGGTCCTGGGCGAGGGTCAGGCCGCCTTTTTCCTTGATCGCGCCGAGGCCGAGCATGCCATCGGAGCCCATGCCCGACAGCACTACGCCAATCGCCCGGTTATGCCGGTCGTCGGCCAGGCTGCGCAGAAAAAAGTCGATGGGCAGGCGCAGGCCGCGCTTTTCGGCCGGGTCAAGCAGGTGCAGGATGCCGTTGAGCAGGGACAGGTCCTTGTTCGGCGGGATGACGTAAACGCAGTTTGGCTGCACCGGCATCTGCTCGCCGGCCTCGACCACCGGCATCGGGGTGCCGCGCTGGAGCAGCTGGGGCAGGTTGCTGTCGTGGTGCGGGTCGAGGTGCTGGACGATGATGAAGGCCATGCCGCTGTCGGCAGGTACGTGGGCCAGCAGGGCGTCGAGGGCTTCGAGGCCGCCGGCGGAGCAGCCGATGCCGACGATGGGAAAGTCGGTATCCCGGTTTTGGGGCCTGGTGGGGCAGGCCACTTGGTCAGGGCTCGTCACGTCCTTCGTTACCGTGACGCTGCGTCCTTTGGCCATGCTTCATCCCATTGTGTTGTGGTTCTTGATTGTCGGGGGCCGGCTTCGAGGCGGGCGGGAGGCAAGGATTCTCCGCTTCATTGATACACGCTGCGGGATTATTTGCGCGCCCGAAACCGGATGGGTTTTTAGCGCGAACGCAGCAACCAGCTGATCAGCAGTCCGGCTCCGACGGCGATGCCCAGCGCGGCGACCGGCTTGTTGCGGATGTGGGCGCTGCAGCTTTCGGCAAAGCGCGATTTGGCATCCAGCAGCTGGCGACCCTTGGTGTCCATCGTTTCCGCCGCCCGGCCGGCGCTGCCAGCGAGTCTTTCGACTGCGTGGTGAGCACCGGTGGCGAGGTGGTCGACGGCCGGCTGCGCGGCGCCCGAGGCCCGGTCGATGGCCCCGTGAAGGCTGTTGCTGGCGTTCTCTACCGAGCGGGCGAGGGTGCCGCCCAGATCGTTGGTGCCGATGAGTGATGTGCTTGTGCTGGCCATGTCGATTCTCCTGTCTGACTGGGGACGGGGGCGCGGTTGCCCCCCCGCATTGCTGGCTTACATCTGGCCGTTGCGGGCCTTGGCGTCCTTGATGCAGGCGGCCTTCGGGTCGCCGGCCAGCGTGTCGCACTTTTCCTTGGCGACGGCATAGGCGGCGTCACGCTTTTCCGTGGCGGCATCCTTGCGTACGTCGTTGGTCTTTTCGACGACCTTGGCGTCGGCCTTGGCGGTCACATGGGCGGCCTTGGCTTCCTTGTTGCACACGTCCTTGGCGTTGCCGGCGGCGTCGTCGCACTTTTCCTTGGCAACTTCATAGGCGGCATCAGCCCGGGCCATGCGGACTTCGTAGTTGTGCTTTTCGGACGGCTCGTAGCTGGCTTCGAGTTCGGCCTTGGCGACCTTTTCGCGGCCCTTGGCTTCTTCGATGCAGATGTCCTTGGCATTGCTGCTCAGTGCCTGACAGGCGTCCTTGTCGATCTTGTACTTGGCCGAGATGTTGTCCTTGCCAGCGCTGTATTCGGCCTTGGAAATGGGGGCGGCGATGGCGGCGGCGCTGAAGCTCAGACAGATGGCTGCAGCGATGGCGGCGAGATTGAAGTTTTGCATGATCATCCTTTTTTGACTTTGCCGTCGTGGGGGGCACGATCTGGCGCCTTGCGGTCATTGCAGGATGGGCCGTCGGGCCGTTGGGGTCGGTGCGGTGGGGCACACTGGCTTTTGTTATCGTGAAAGGCGAACTTGCCGCCCCCACTGCGCTTGATGCGGTACATGGCGGCGTCCGCCTGGGCGATGAGGGTGGCGGCGTCGGTGCCGTCTTCAGGGTAGAGGGCGATGCCGATGCTGGCGCTGATGGGCACCAGGCTATCGCCTACCTGGGCGGGGGCGGCAATCGCCGAGAGCATCTTGCCGGCGATCATGGCGGCATCGGTGGCGTGACTGACTTCGGCCAGCAGGGCCAGAAACTCGTCGCCTCCGTGGCGGCTCACGGCGTCGGAATTGCGCACCACCGCCACCAGCCGGTCGGCGACCAGCTTGAGGATCTCGTCGCCGACGGCGTGGCCCAGGGTGTCGTTGATTTCCTTGAAGTTGTCGAGGTCGAGAAAAAAGACGGCGATGCGTGTGCTGCGCCGGCGTGCCAGATTGATCGCGCTTTCGAGGCGGTCGAGCATCAGGTTGCGGTTGGGGGTGCCGGTGAGGGGATCGTGCTGGCTGCTGCGGGTCAGCTCATCGAGTTCGCTCAGGGCTTGCTCGGCGATGCGGTCGGCCTGCAGGGCGGCCAGCACCAGGTGTTCGTTGGCTTCGCGGAGCAGGGTCGCCCGGGTGGCCTCGGCGTCGCGTCGGGCCTCGCCCAGATACTGGTGGAGTTGCGCCAGTTCGGCCCGCAGGTGCTCGGCTTCTGCCTGGAGCCTGGCCAGTGTGAGCCGGGCCGTGGCCACCTTCTTTTTTTCGGTGGGCCTGGCCACGGCGGTTCAGGCGGCGGGGTTGGCGAAGTGTGCCTGTCGGGCCGGCCGCCCCGACAGCAGGCCGGCGTGGCCGCTGAGCGTGGCGCCGATGCGGATCCCGTCGTCGTCGATCGTGAACATGCGTAATTCATTGGAGTGGGCGCTGGCCCGTACCTTGACCACGGCCATCGCGCGCAGCAGGCGGCTGTTCATCTCGACGTAACGATGGACGATGATCGCGTCGGTCAGGAAGGCGGTGCCGTAGGGGCTGAAGCGCAGGTCGGTGTAGCGGTCTTCCAGCTCGGAGGTCATCAGCACCGTTGCGCCGCTGCTGGCCAGTGCCGACACCAGGCGCGACAGGGATTCGCGGAAGTCGTCGCGGAAGGTGGGGGCGAGGGCCAGTTCGAAACCCGACAGGGAGTCGATGACGACCCGGCTGGCGCCAAGGCGGCGGATCTCGTCGATGAGGAGCATGGCCATTTCATCGACGGACAGATCGGGTGCGCGGGTGTCGACGACGCCTACCCGGTCGCTGTCTATCAGCGAGCACAGGGCGTGGCCGCGGGATTGCCGGGAGCGCTGTTCAAAGGCAGCGATCACGCCGGTTTCGCCGCAGCGGGCCCCTTCGATGAGGAAGGCCGCGGCGAGGAGACTCTTGCCCGATCCGGACGGGCCGGCGACGAGCAGGGAATAGCCCTGCGGCAGGCCGCCACCCATCATGTCGTCGAGCCCGGGAACGCCCATCTGCAGGCGTGTGCGGGGGGCGGCTGGGTTGCCGGCTTCACTTGACGGTGCCGGCGGCAGCGGGGCGAAGACATGGATGCCGGCGGGGCCGATGCGAAAGGTGTGCAGGCCGGGCAGGGTCGCCTGGCCGCGCATCTTCATGACTTCCATTTTGCGCACCATGGAGTTGCCCTGCACGCTCTGCTTCATCCAGATGAGGCCGTCGGCAACGGTGAACACCGGGTTGGGATCGCTGAGGCTGAAGTATTCGCCGATCAGGAAGGTGGTGGCCTGCCAGCAGGTCATGAGCACGCCGAGGTTCTGGATGAAGTGCTGCAGGCCCAGGGAAGGGCTGCCGTCCGGCCTCGGGTTGCTGACCACCGAGCGGAAGGAGTCTACAAACACCAGTCCGGGGGCGTGGGTTTCCACTTCGTTGGCGATGCGCGCCAGTACCTTGTCGAGATCGCCGCTGGCGGCTTCATCGGACAGGTTGACGAAGCGGATCGAGCGGTCGAGGCGCTCCATGTCGAAGAAGTCGAACTGCTGCTGGTAGCGCAGCATTTTGATGGGCGGCTCGCCGAGAACGGTGAAGTACAAGGCCGGCCGTTCGGGCGTGGCCAGCGCAAACATGATCTGGTGGGCGAGGGTTGTCTTGCCGCAGCCGGGAGGGCCGGCGAGGAGGTTGAAGGAGAATTCCGGCAGGCCGCCACCGAGCACGGCGTCCAGCCCGGGCACGCCGGTGGCCAGGCGCTGGATTCTTGTCTTGCCTGTGTTCATGGCGAGGTGTCCTGTGCGGCGTCGCCGCTGTTGGGGGTGTCACGCATGGACGGCAGCAGCCGCTCGGCGAGCGATGTGCCGATCAGGCGGCCGAGTAGGTCGAGGAACATCTGCAGCAGGGCGTTGTTGGCCGCGGCGGCGGTGGCGCTGGTCTGCTGGGAGAGCATCGTGTGCAGGGGCGCAAACTCCCCCTCGCGGACGGTGGCCTGGTGTACGCCGGTGAGCCACGGGTAGTCGCTGCGGATCAGGTACAGGCTGCGCTTGTAGAGAGCGGCGACACCGCGCCGGCCGATGATCGGGGAGAGGGTCGCATCGACGCCGCGCCACAGGGTGACGGCCGCGTCGGCGATATGTCCGGCGCCTGCACCTTCCTTGGCCAGTCGCCTCAAAGTCGCTTGCATGGGATGTGCCTCATTCAATGGTTACCAGAAAATGGCCCTTTCATTCAAGTCTGGATAAGGGCGCGCTTTGCGTCGGTGTGCCAGCACACGCGGGTGGGGAGACGTGCGCTCACAGTCGTGGCCCTGACCACTGCCAGTCGCGTACTTCGGGCATGTCCTCGCCGTGTTCGCTGACCCAGGCCTTGTGGCGGGCAATGGTCTGGCGGTAGCGCTCGGTGGCTTCATCGACCCGGTTGCGCAGGCGCGGGATGCGCCGGATGGCGTCGAGGGCGAGCTGGTAGCGGTCCATGTTGTTGAGCACCACCATGTCGAAGGGGGTGGTGGTCGAGCCTTCTTCCTTGTAGCCGCGCACGTGCAGGTTGGCGTGGTTGTGGCGCCGGTAGGTGAGGCGGTGGATCAGCCAGGGGTAGCCATGGAAGGCGAAGACAACGGGCTTGTCGCGGGTGAACAGGGCGTCGAAGGCGTCGTCGTCAAGGCCGTGGGGGTGTTCGGCGGGGGGCTGCAGGGTCATCAGGTCCACCACGTTGACGACGCGGATGCGGATGTCCGGCACGTAGTCGTGCAGCAGGGTGACGGCGGCCAGGGTTTCGAGGGTCGGCACGTCGCCGGCGCAGGCCATCACCACGTCGGGCTCGCCTGCGTCGTTGCTGGCCCAGTCCCAGACGCCGGCGCCGGCGGTGCAGTGGCGGATCGCCGCGTCGATGTCGAGCCACTGCCATTCGGGCTGCTTGCCGGCGATGATCAGGTTCACGTAGTTGCGGCTCTTCAGGCAGTGGTCGGTCACGACCAGCAGGCAGTTGGCGTCGGGGGCCAGGTAGATACGCACCACCTCCGGGCTCTTGTTGGCCACGTGGTCGATGAAGCCCGGGTCCTGGTGCGAGAAACCGTTGTGATCCTGGCGCCACACGTGGGAGGTGAGCAGGTAGTTGAGAGACGCCACCGGCTTTCTCCACGGGATCTGGCGGCACACCTTGAGCCACTTGGCGTGCTGGTTGAACATCGAGTCGATGATGTGGATGAAGGCCTCGTAGCATGAGAACAGGCCGTGGCGGCCGGTCAGCAGGTAGCCCTCGAGCCAGCCTTCGCAGAGGTGTTCGGAGAGCACTTCCATCACCCGGCCGTCGGCCGACAGGTCGTCGTCCACCGCCTCGATGTCGGCCATCCAGGCCTTGCCGCTTACGTCGATGACCGCCCCGAGCCGGTTGGAGGCGGTTTCGTCGGGGCCGAAGAGGCGGAAGTTGGCGCTGGACAGGTTGCGCCGCATCACCTCGGCGAGAAAGCTGCCCATCACCCGGGTGGCCTCGGCCTTGACGCTGCCCGGGGCGGCCAGCGTGACGGCAAAGTCGCGGAAGTCGGGCATTTTCAGCGGCACCAGTAGCTCGCCGCCGTTGGCGTGGGGGTTGGCGCCCATGCGGCGCTGGCCGGTGGGGGCGAGGCTGGCGAAGTCGGCGTGCAGGCGGCCGGTGGCGTCGAAGAGATCCTGGGGGGCGTACCTGCGCAGCCAGTTTTCCAGTTGGCGGATGTGTTCGGGGGCCTTGAAGTCGCTGATGGGCACCTGGTGGGCGCGCCAGGTGCCTTCCACCGGCAGGCCGTCCACGGTCTTGGGGCCGGTCCAGCCCTTGGGGGTTTGCAGCACGATCATCGGCCACGCCGGGCGCGGGGGCGGTTGGGGAGCACCGGGGGCGCGGGCTGCGGCCTGAATGTGGCGGATGCGGGCGAGGATGGTGTCGAGGGTGGTGGCCAGCAGTTCGTGCATGGCCATCGGTTCGTCGCCGACGACAAAGTAGGGCTCGTAGCCGTAGCCGCGAAACAGCTCGGCCAGTTCGACGTGGTCGATGCGCGCCAGTACCGTCGGGTTGGCGATCTTGTAGCCGTTGAGATGGAGGATGGGCAGTACGGCGCCGTCCCGGGCCGGGTTGAGAAACTTGTTGGAGTGCCAACTGGTGGCCAGCGCGCCGGTTTCGGCTTCGCCATCGCCGACGATGCAGGCGACGATCAGGTCCGGGTTGTCGAAGGCCGCGCCGTAGGCATGGGCCAGGGAGTAGCCCAGCTCGCCGCCTTCGTGGATCGAGCCGGGGGTCTCCGGGGCCACGTGGCTGGGAATCCCGTAGGGCCACGAAAACTGCCGGAACAAGGCCTGCATGCCGTCCCGGTCCTGGCTGATGGCGGGGTAGGTTTCGCTGTACGAGCCTTCCAGGTAAGTGCTCGCCACCAGGCCCGGCCCGCCGTGCCCGGGGCCGATGATGTTGATCATGTTGAGGTCGTGATCCTTGATCAGCCGGTTCAGGTGCACATACACAAAGTTCAGTCCCGGGGTGGTGCCCCAGTGGCCGAGCAGGCG
Organism: Zoogloea oleivorans; assembly: GCF_008107625.1. Classification (GTDB taxonomy): domain Bacteria; phylum Pseudomonadota; class Gammaproteobacteria; order Burkholderiales; family Rhodocyclaceae; genus Zoogloea; species Zoogloea oleivorans. The sequence continues at coordinate 26,427 of NZ_SDKK01000015.1, read as the reverse complement.
CGGCTTGATGTGGGCAAGGCTCAGCGGTTCTTCGAGCAGCGGGTTGGCGCGCAGGTAGATCTGCCCGACGGACAGATAGTTGGCTGCCCGCCACCAGGCGTGCAGGCGGCGCAGAAGGTCGGGGCTGAGCGTGGTCATGGTCGTGTTTCCCGTTAGCGCCCGGGTGCGTCGCGCAACTGGCGGTAGCGACGGATCAGGGTGTTGGTGGAACTGTCGTGGGCGAGCGCCGGCAGCGTGGCGGCACTCAGTTCGGCGAAGGTGGTGCTAGCCAGTTGCTTGCCCAGTTCGACACCCCACTGGTCGAAGGAGTCGATGTCCCAGATGACCCCTTGCACGAACACACTGTGCTCGTAGAGGGCGATCAGGGTGCCCAGCGACCAGGGCGTGAGGCGGGCGGCGAGAAGGGTGTTGCTCGGTCGGTTGCCCTCGCAGCAGCGGTGGGCCACCAGTTCGTCGGGCGTCCCTTCGGCGCGCACTTCGTCGGCACTGCGCCCGAAGGCCAGCGCCTCGCCCTGGGCCAGCATGTTGGCGATCAGCAGGTCGTGCTGGACCGGCAGGGGGTTGAGGGCCTGGCTGAAACCGATGAAGTCGCAGGGCACGATGCGGGTGCCCTGGTGGATCAACTGGTGGAAGGAGTGCTGGCCGTTGGTGCCGGGCTCGCCCCAGTAGATCGGTCCGGTGGCGTAATCGACGCGGACGCCGTCCACGGTGACGTGCTTGCCGTTGCTCTCCATGGCCAGTTGCTGCAGGTAGGCTGGAAAACGTTTGAGGTATTGCTCGTAGGGCAGTACGGCGACGCTGGCAGCGTCGAGGAAGTTGTTGTTCCACACTGCCAGCAGGCCCATCAGCACCGGCAGGTTGTGGGCCAGCGGCGTGTCGCGGAAGTGCACGTCCATGGCGTGCATGCCGGCCAGCATGTCGCGAAAGGCCGCCGGGCCGATGGCCAGCAGCGTGGACAGACCGATTGCCGAATCCATCGAGTAGCGCCCGCCAACCCAGTCCCACAGGCCGAACATCTGCGCCGGGGCGATGCCGAAGGCGGCAACCCGCTCGGCGTCGGCCGACACGGCAACGAAGTGGCGGGCCACGGCGGCGTCGCTGCCCAGCACGGCCACGCACCACTCCCGGGCGACCTGGGCGTTGCTCAGGGTTTCGAGGGTGGTGAAGGTTTTCGAGCAGACGATGAAGAGGGTTTCGGCGGCATCGAGGTCGCGCAGGGCTTCGGCCAGATCGGTGCCGTCCACGTTCGACACGAAGCGCAAGCGCAGGTCGTGGCGGCTGTAGGCGCGCAGGGCTTCGTAGGCCATCACCGGGCCCAGGTCGGAGCCGCCGATGCCGATGCTGACGATGTTGCGTACCGGCTGTCCGGTGTAGCCGAGCCAGCTGCCGCTGCGCACCGCTTCGGCGAAGACCTCCATGCGGGTGAGCACGGTGTGCACGTCGGCCACCACATCACGGCCGTCCACCCATATCTGCTCGCCGGCCGGTGCGCGCAGGGCCACGTGCAGCGCGGCCCGGTGCTCGGTGGTGTTTATCAGATCTCCGCGGAACATGGCTGCGATGTGCCGGGGCAGCGCGCAGGCCTCGGCCAGCTCGCCGAGGAGGCGCAGCGTGTCGGCGCTGATGCGCTGGCGGGAGTAATCCAGGTAGAGGCCGGCGGCTTCGGCCGTGAAGCGTTCCCCCCGGGCCGGGTCGGCCGCAAACAGATCGCGCAGGTGCAGGCTGCCGATTTCGGCGAAGTGTTGCCGGAGTGCCTGCCACTCGGGGCGCCGGGTCAGCTCGGGGCTCATGGCGTCGGCGCGGCGGGCGGCGTGGCGTCGAGGCAGGCCGACTTGTCGGCGATGCGCTGCAGCAGTTGTTGCCAGGATTTGACGAAGGCCTCGGCGCCGTCGTGCTGCAGGCGGGCGGCCAGGGCGTTCACATCCACGCCGGCCAGGGCGATTTCGGCCAGTACCGCATCGGCGTTGCCGCCGTCGATGGGCATCACGCCATCCAGCGTGCCGTGATCGGCAAAGGCGTGCAGGGTCTTTTCGGGGAGCGTGTCGATGGTGCCGTGGGCGGCCAGCGCGGTGACGTACAGGGTGTCGGAGGCCTGCGGGTCCTTGGTGCCGGTGCTGGCCCACAGCAGGCGCTGGGGGCGGGCGCCGGTGGCCGCCAGCTTGAGCCAGCGCTGTGAGGCGAACAGTGCGCAGTAGGCCCGGTAGGTTTGTCCGGCCACCGCGATGCCGAGCTTGTGCTGCAATTTGGCGGGCAGTTGCGGGTTGGCGGCCACGTCCCAGCGGCTGATGAACAGTGACGCAACCGACGCCACGCAGGGGTCGAGGCCGGCTTCGAGGCGCCGTTCGATGCCGCGCAGGTAGGCTTCGGCGGCGGCCAGGTAATGGGCGCAGGAAAACAGCAGGGTCACGTTGATCGGAATGCCGCGAAAGATGGCCTCCTCAATGGCGAGCAGTCCTTCCGGTGTGCCGGGAATCTTCACGAACAGGTTCTTGCGTCGGCCCAGGGTATGGATCTGCCGTGCTGCGGCGAGCGATGCGCCGGCGTCGGCGGCCAGCAGCGGCGAGATTTCCATGGACACCCAGCCGTCCACCTGGTCGGTGGCGTCGAACACCGGCCGCAGCAGATCGGCGGCGCGGCGCAGGTCGTCCAGGGCCAGTTCGATGAACAGCGCCTCACCGTTCAGCCCGGCCTGTGTTTTGGCGGTGATGGCCGTATCGTAGGCCGTGCCACTGCCGATGGCGGCATCGAAGATGCTCGGGTTGGAGGTGAGTCCGGTGATGGCGTCCTCGGTGATGTAGCGGGCCAGCGTGCCGTCGTCGAGCAGGCTGCGGGTGATGTTGTCGAGCCACAGGCTCTGGCCGAGTCCGTGTAGCTGCCAGGTTGCGTTCATGGGTGCCCTCCAGGTATCGGTACTGGGTGCCAATTGCCAGTTTGAAGGGCATGACGGCGGGTGTCGGTACGCTGTCGCACGTAGGCCGCGGGTATGTACGCCACAGCACAGACGGGCCGTGCCGGAAGCGGCACTGTGCGCTGTTCCGGCACAAGACACGTGCCCGTTTCCGCGGTTTTGCTGGATGGCTGTTGCCCATTGGTCCCTGTTTATCGGCGTTCTGCTCATCACCCTGGTGCTGGCGGGGACGCTGCTTGGGCGCTTGCCGCTCAGCAGCGCGATGATCTATCTGGGTCTGGGCTACGTGCTCGGCCCCGGCGGCCTCGGTTTGATCGCCCCCGACCCGTTTCTTCATGCCGGCCCACTCGAACTGATGGCCGAGCTGGCGGTGCTGATTTCGCTGTTTGCGGTCGGCCTCCAACTGGGGGTGCCGATGCGTGACCGGCGCTGGGTGCTGCCCCTGCGCCTGGCTTTTCCGTCGATGGCGATCACCGTGGGGCTGATTGCGGTGGTCGGCGTGTGGGGGCTGGATTTGTCTTTGGGGGCGGCGGTATTGCTGGGCGGCATCCTGGCCCCGACCGACCCGGTGCTGGCCTCGGGGGTGCAGGCGGAGTCGGGCGCGCGGCCCGATCAGGTGCGCTTCAGCCTGGCTGGCGAAGGGGCGCTCAACGACGGCTCGGCCTTTCCGTTTGTGTTGCTCGGACTCGGCCTGCTGGGCCTGCATGAGCTGGGACAGGACGGCTGGCACTGGTGGGCGGTCGATCTGCTGTGGGCGACCGGCGGTGGGTTGGCGATCGGGGCCCTCCTGGGGGCGCTGATCGGCAAGCTGGTGGTGCATCTGCGCACGCGCCATCACAGTGCGGTGGGGCTCGACGAGTTCCTGTCCCTCGGGTTGGTGGCGATTTCCTATGGCACCGCGCAGTTGTGTCTGGCTTCCGGATTCCTGGCGGTGTTTGCCGCCGGTCTGGCCCTGAACCGGGTACGCGAGCAGCCGCTGGAGAACGAGCTTCCTCCCGAAGCGGCCGCCCCCCCGGTGCAGGGCTATGGGGCCCGCTCCACCCATCCCCGTCACGCCAGTGCCACCATGACGCAGGCCGTGCAGGTCTTCAACGGGCGTCTGGAGAGGCTGGCGGAGCTGGCCATCGTGCTGATCATCGGCGCCATGCTTCCCTATGTGCAGTTGTCACCGGTGCTGTGGTGGTTCATTCCACTGCTGTTCCTGATCCTGCGCCCGCTGGCCGTGCTGGCCGGGATGCTCGGCATGCGCTTGCCGGGGCACCAGCGGGCGATGATCGGGTGGTTCGGCATCCGCGGGATCGGTTCGGTGTTCTACCTGATGTTCGCCCTGCACCGTGGTGTGACGGGCGAACTGGCCCGGGATCTGGTGAGCCTGACCCTGGTGACCGTGGCGGCTTCGATTCTCGCCCATGGCATGTCAGTGCTGCCGGCCATGACGTGGTATGCCCGCTGCAAGGCAGCGCGGCCCTGAGCCGTCAGCGGACCCTCTTGGTACGGTAGCGCACCGACGCGGCGGCCGCTACGGCGCAGGATGATCTTCGGCAATGGCACGCATGCGGCACGGGTTTTCGCCGCGATAGTCCATCCGCTCATTTACTTGCAGCAGGAGAGATCATGACGAACGAAATGAATGCAATCCGGGGGGCCGCCGAGGACGGGAAGGATTTTCTCGTCAAGGAGCTGAAGGGTGTCGCTGGCGAGGCGAGCGCGTTGATGGACGATGTCGGCAACTCCACGGCCAAGGGATATGCCGCGGCCCGCAGCAGCGTCCTCGATTCGCTGGATGCCGCCCGGGTCCGCCTTGACGATGCGAGCAGCCGGGTTGGCGAGCAGGCTCGCCATGCCGCCGATGTCACTCAGGTTTATGTCCATAAAAATCCCTGGCAGGTTCTGGGCGGGGCTGCCGTACTCGGGTTTCTCATCGGTTTCCTGGTGAGCCGGCGCTGAGCGCCACCATGCCTGTCTGCCTGGCGGTGCCTGTTGTGTGGGGTGGCGCACGGAAAGATCTATAACTTGAATGCAGCATGAAGCATTGCGGCGTACAGATTGGTGTTTGTTGACTGCCCATCGCCGCTCAATCCGCTTTCTGCCATCGGCAACGATTGCGGAGTAACCGAAAGGACAAAAAATGAACAATATTCGTCGTACTTTCCACAAGCTCGCGCTTGTCACTGCCGCCTCCTTTTCGCTTGGAATGCTCGGTGGCAACGTCCATGCGGCCAGCGCCGAAGACCTGAACAAGGATGCCGCCCAGGCGCTGCAAACGCTGTACAAGACCAATCCGGTAGCCGAAAACCTGTCCAAGACGGCGCGGGGAATCCTGGTCTTCCCGAAGATCATCAAGGCCGGCCTGGTGTTTGGCGGCAGCTACGGTGAAGGCGTGCTGACCAAGGGTTCGCAGTTTGCCGGCTACTACAATTCCGTGTCCGCCTCGTGGGGCTGGCAGGCCGGTGCCGAATCCTACGGCTACGTCGTGTTCCTGATGAGCGACAAGGCCGTGAAGTACCTGGACAAGTCCAAGGGCTGGGAGTTTGGGGTGGGCCCGAGTGTTGTCGTGGTGAACGAAGGCATGGCCAAGAAGCTGTCGTCCTTGACCCTGAAGGACGACGCCTACGCCTTCATCTTCGACCAGCAGGGCCTGATGGCCAGCCTGAGTATCGAAGGCACCAAGATCTCGCGCATCAAGCGCTGATCCGCGCCTGAAAAGGCCAAACGGCAGGCTGGAACGGTCCTCTTCGAGGGCTGGTCCAGTCTGCCGTTTTTACGTGAGGGTCGGCGCTCAGCCCTGACTGATGCGTAGCGCTTGTACGGGCAGCGTGCGCATGGCCTCGGCCAGGCCTGCCAGTTCGGCTTTGCTCTGTCTGGCCAGATCGTCGAGACGGGATTGCTCGATGTTCATGCACAGCCCTTGCGCAATCTGTTCCATCAGATCGGCTAAGCGCCGGGCCCCGATCAAGCCGGCAATGCCCTTGATGCTGTGGGCGAGTGATTTTGCGGCCTCGTGCTCATGGGCTGCGATCCGGGCCTGCAGGGTGGCTATTTGTTCATGATGAGTGTGGATGAAGCGATCAAGCAGGGCGCTGTAGGCAAGGATCTGCTCATCCGATTTGCGCCAGTTGTCGCTGACCTGGATCCCGGGAATCTGCATCAGGGCGCGGCTCAAGGCACTGTCGCAGAGCGTTGCGGTGTCGTCGGGGACACGCAGGCCGGGCAGCCATTGACCGAGCGCCGCCGCGAGTCTGGCCGGTGTGACGGGCTTGCCCAGGTGGCCGTTCATGCCGGCGGCCAGGCAACGCTGGCGATCCTCGACAAAGACGTTCGCCGTCAGGGCGACGATCGGGATGTCGCGGTATTCCGGCAGGGCACGAATGGCCCGCGTTGCTTCGAGACCGTCCATGCGCGGCATTTGCAGGTCCATCAGGACCAGGTCGTAAACCCGTGAGCGCGCACAGGCGACGGCCTCATGCCCGTCTGCGGCGACATCGCCCTCGCAGCCAAGGTTTTCCAGCATCTCGAGCAGGATCTCCTGGCTCTGGGGATGATCCTCGGCGAGCAGGATGCGCATGCCCGAGAAGTCTGCCGCCCTGGCGAGGGTGGGCTCTTCCTGCGTCGTGGCCAGTGGTTCCGTGGCGCGTTGAAGGCGCAGCTCGAAGCTGAAGGCGCTGCCCGTTCCGGGCTGACTGTCCACCCAGAACTTTCCTCCCATCAAGGTCACCAGATGGTGGCTGATCGCCAGCCCGAGCCCGGAGCCCCCGTAGCTGCGTGTCATCGACGTGTCGACCTGCATGAAAGACTGGAACAGTCGGGCCAGATCGGACGGGGCAATGCCGCAACCCGTATCACTCACGCTGAATCTCAGCGTGACGCTGGCGGCGTCTTCGGCCACCCAGCCAATCCTCACGCAAACCGTTCCCTGGTGGGTGAATTTGATGGCGTTGCCACACAGGTTGATCAGAACCTGCGACAGGCGCAAGGCATCACCCTGCAGGCGCAGGGCGTGCAATTCCGGCTCGACGTCGGTAATCAGCGTCAATCCCTTTTCTTGCGCCTTGCTGTCAAACAGCCGGACGACCCGGTTGACCAGGGTGTAGAGATGAAACTCGGTGTGATCGAGGCTGAACTGCTCGGATTCGATCTTGGACAAGTCGAGGATGTCGTTGATGATCGCCAGCAGATGCTCCGAGCTTTCGTTCAACTGGTCGAGTTTGCGTATCTGAACGGGCGTGGTGAGATCACGGCGCAGCAGTTCGGCGAGACCGATGATGACGTTCAGCGGGGTGCGGATCTCGTGGCTCATGTTGGCGAGAAAGGCGCTCTTGGCCTGGGTCGCCGAATCGGCGGTTTCCTTGGCTTCCCGCAAGGCCTTTTCTGCCTGCTTGCGGTCGGTGATGTCCTGGATGACACCGAAGCCGCTCTGGACGATGCCGTTGGCGTCCCGCTCCAGCTCTGCCCGCTCCCGCACCCATGCCACCTGGTCATTCATCAGTAGCCGATGTTCGATGTCGTAGGGCTTGCCCTGTAACGCCGCTCGCCACTCCTGGCCGACGTAGGCCTGATCTTCAGGGTGGATGCGGCTGAAGATGTCGTTGACGTCGAACGGCCCCTCTCCGGTTACGCCGAAAATGCGGCGGGCCTCCTCGGACAGGGTGACTTGCTGCAGCGTGATGTTGACCCGCCAGTTGCCGATCTTGCCGATGGTCTGCGCCCACTTGAGGTCTTCCTCGCTCGCCCGGAGCGCCTGTTCGGCCAGTTTCAGCGGCGTAATGTCGACCATCACGCCACGCAAGCGGACCGGATGTCGTTGCTGGCCACTTCCTGCGAACTGGGCTTGCCCCTTGTGCTGAATCCAGCGGATGCTGCCATCGGGGCGAATGATGCGATGCGTGTTCTCGATCACGCCATTTCCGGCAGGATCGAGGGCGCGTTCATACGATGCCATTACCGGGGCTGCATCCTGGGGATGGACGAAGTCAGGTATCAGGCCAGGAGGCGTGGCGGGCGCCTCGGCGGATACGCCGAGGATGACTCGCGTCTCGTACGACCAGAAGGTGGTGCCGAGCAACAGGTCGTTCTCGAAGATGCCGAAATGCGCCGCGCCGGCGGCCAGGCGCAGGCGCTCTTCCGCCTGGCTGCGCTCGGTCACGAGGTATTCGAGTTCGGCGTTGTCCAGCGCCAGTCTTTTGCGCTCCGTCGTGTCGATGCAGACACCGGTCTGGCGACGCGGGTTGCCTGACTTGTCGTAAGCGGTATCGCCGTAGGCCTCTACCCAGCGGATTTCCCCGCCAGGCCGCACGATCCGGTACTGGCAGAAGAGGGGTTTGCGATCACGGACGGCCTGCGCAATGCTGGTTTCGACGCTCTGTTCGTCATCGGGGTGAACGATGGATGTCCACGTCTCGAAGCTGGCTTCGGTTTTGGCGGGATCCAGTCCGAAAAGGGCAAACAGTCCATTCGACCAGCTCAGCTTTCTGGTATCGATATCCCAGTCCCAGGCGCCGGCTTTTGCGCATTTCTCGGCGAGCGACAGGTACTCGCTGGCCTGTTTCAGCTTTTCTGCTTGAAGCTTTTGCTCCGTAATATCCTGGAAGACGGTGTAAACACCCTGGGTCTGGCCAGGCGTCTCTCCCGGGATGGGGGTTGCGCTGATCGTGAGCCAGATGCGTTGATCAAGGCGCGGGTTGACGATGCCCATCACTACATTGCGCACCGGCTGGCGTGTCCTGAGGCTGAGCATGGCCGGATGCTCCGCGTCATCGAATGGCGAGCCGTCTTCATGGATGGCATTCCATCGCGGATCCCGTGCGGTGAGGCCGTCCATCTGGTTGCATGTCCAGCCAAGGATTGCTTCGGCAGCGGGGTTCGCGGCGGTTATATTGCCCTGGCAGTCATGGAAAACGATGCCCAAGGGCAGCGACTTGAAGAGAAGGTCGCTGTGAGGGTCATGCACAAGGGCCGCATCGAAGGCAGGGGCGCTCACGTTGGTTCCGCACGGTGGTTATGCGCAACAGCATAGCCTCAAGGCGCGGTAAACGGCAGCAGGTCGCGCGAGTCCCTGGCAGGCCTCGCGCGCGTCGCAAATCAGGATCAGGCGTAGCTTGTGGCGCCCGCCGCCGTGACCGTGACGGTCTTGCCGACAACGGCCGAGTAGCTGCTGTTCTTCACGTTGTCCACGAAGACGTATTCGCCCTTGACCTCTGCATTCGTCACCGTTACCTGCAGGTAGCCGCGCCGGATTGTGTCGGCATAGTTCAGATCGTTCACCAGGCCCAGGCCGGCTCCGATGGCGGCGTTGCCCAGTTGCGGGACGAGGGCGCTGCCGTCGAGGGCGCTGGCCAGCGCGCCGAGGCCTATCGCTTCAAAACCGGGTGCGGTGACCGAGGCCGTGGCGAACTCCACCCCAACCTTGTCGCCGGCCAGCGTCGTCACGTTGGCGAACCAGGCGTTGTGCGAGTCGCCCGACAGGGTGACGAGTTTCTTGCCCTGTGCCTTGACGGTTTGCAGGATGGCTTCGCGCTGCAGGGGATAGCCGTCCCATGCATCCAGGTTGTATGGAATGCCCGGGTTGATGGTGGGGTTGAGCAGCGCCGCCTGGGTCGGCGTCAGTGCGGCGTTGCCCGCTGCGGCGCGGGTGGCCTTGGCGGTGAGGTAATCGTTGATGGCCGTGCCGACGGCGGCCTGGTTGTCGGCGGTAGGGCTCACAAAGGCGGTGTTCTGCGCCTGCAGCACCGAGGCGGGAAGCCACATGCGGGCCATGATGTCCTGGTTGCCGAGGAACTGCCAGGTGGCGGTCGAATTGCCGATGCCGTCGGTCAGCCAGTTTTGCTGGGTGGCGCTGACCATCCGGCGGCCGGCGTCGCTGCCGCTCGTCAGGCCGGCCACGTAGCGGGCGATGCCGCCATCGGCGTCGCCGTAGCTGTCGTACTGCCGGTCGCGGCCCTCGATGCGGGTGTCGAGCATGTGCAGCGTGAGCAGCTTGCCGAAGTCGAAGCGGCGGTAGATCTTCAACGGGTTGCCGGACGCATCGGTGCGGATTGGCAGCCACTCGTGATACACGCGGGCGGCGATGTTCTTGCGCGTGGTCCAGTCGCCCTGGGTCGCGCTGTCGTGGTTGTTGGCGCTGCTTGTGTAGGCGTTGTCAGCGAACTCGTGATCGTCCCAGATGGTGATGAACGGCATCCGCGCATGCACGGCCTGCAGGCTGGCGTCGGCACGGTACAGCGCATAGCGGGTGCGATAGTCTTCCAGCGTGACGATGTCGTTGGCGGGGGCGGTGACGCGGTTGAGCGCGACGGCGTCGGCGTTGCCGAACTTGGCCGGGTCGGCGCCGTACTCGTAGATGTAGTCGCCCAGATGGATCGCGTATTCGGCGTCCGATTTGGCCGCCGCGTCGTAGGCATGGAAATAACCTGCCGAGTACAGCGCACAGGAAAACACCGCAAACTTGACCGTGCTGACCTCGCTCCCGGGCAGCGTGCGCGTGCTGCCGACCGTCGACACCACGCCGGCATCGTCGATGAAACGGTAGAAATAGCGCGTGCCGGCGCTCAGTCCGGTGGCATCCACCTTTACGGTGAAGCCGCTGTCCTGGCTGGCCGTGGCACGGCCCGACGAGACGATGGAGCCGAAACCGGCATCCCTGGCCACTTGCCAGGACAGGCCGACTGCTTCTGTCGAGCCGGGGATGCGGGCGTGAGACCACAGGATGACCCGATCCGCCAGCGGGTCGCCGCTGGCCACGCCGTAGCGGAATTCCGAGGCGCGAGGGCTGCTGCCGCTGCTGCCGCAGGCAGTCAGGAGGCTGCCGGCGGCGACGGCCGTCAGGGCGCTGGCGGTCTTGACGATGAACTGGCGGCGCTGCTTGTTCTGCGACATGGTTGATCTCCGGGAAATAGCCCTCGATTAGACAAGTGCCGCGTGACAGGCGCGTGACCCGGACACTACCTTCCGGTGGTCGGGAGCGTTACCGGGTCCACATGTACCAGAAGATAGAGCACGGGGTGTCGGGTCATCACGTTGATCCGGGTTCGCTCGGCAATGTCGTGCCCTTCGGTGACGCTCAGGCTGCCGTCGATCTCAAGATGCACGTCGGCCAGGATCATGTCGCCGGTCTTGCGGGTCTTGAGTTCATGGAAGCCCAGCACCCCGGGCACCGCCCGGATTTCGGCGCTGATGGCGGCGACCTGCTCTTCGTTGGCGGCCCGGTCGGTGAGGTCATGCAGGGCGTCCCACATGAAGCTCCAGCCCATCTTGCTGACCATGCAGCCGACCACCAGCGCGGCAATCGGGTCGAGCAGGGCGACGCCGAGCAGGTTGCCGCCGATGCCGATGCCGACCACCAGCGATGAGGCCGCATCCGAGCGGGCATGCCAGGCGTTGGCGACCAGCATGCTCGAACGCACCCGCTCGGCCACTGCCAGCATGTAGCGGAACAGCAACTCCTTGGCGATCAGTGCGCCGAGGGCCACCCACAGGGCCATCAGATGCACGGTGGGAATCGTTTCCGGCGCCTGCAACTTGTGAACGGCCGACCACGCCATGCCCACGCCTACCGCCAGCAGGAGGCTGCCGAGAACGAGCGAGGCGGCGTTCTCGTAACGCTGATGGCCGTAGTGATGGTTTTCGTCCGGTGCCTTCTTGCTGTGATGCACGGCCAGCAATACCACGAAGTCGGCGATCAGATCGGACAGGGAATGCACGCCGTCGGCAATCAGGCCCTGGGAGCCGGACAGCAGGCCGGCGGTGACCTGGGTGATGGTCAGGACGATATTGACGATCACGCTGACCCAGGTGCTGCGCTTCGTTGCCGCCTCCCGCTCCGGTGTGGCGCCTTCACTGTCCAGTTCAGCCAAGTCTCTCAGGTCACTCATTTTTCAATCACTTTCCGTTTCAATCGTTTCAGAACCCCAGGCTTGCACCGGCGCCGAACAGCGTGGCCAGGCCGAGAATCGCAAAGATCGCGGCGGCGACGGCATGTACCAGGCGCACCGGCATCCGGTGGGCAATACGGTCGCCGAGAATCACCGCCGGTACGTTGGCGAGCATCATGCCGAAGGTGGTGCCGGCCACGACCACGGCCAGATCCTGGTACTGGGCGGCCAGGGCGACGGTGGCGATCTGGGTCTTGTCGCCCATCTCGGCCAGGAAGAACGCGACGACTGTCGTGCCGAACACCCCGAAGCGGGCCAGCTTGGCATCTTCCTCGTCGAACTTGTCGGGAATCAGCGTCCAGATAGCCATGGCGATGAAGGAGACGCCCAGCACCCAGCGCAGGGTTTCCGGGCCGACCAGTGTGGTGACCCAGGTGCCGACCGCTCCTGCGAAGCCATGATTGACCAGCGTGGCGACCAGGATCCCGACGATGATGGGGACCGGCTTGCGAAACTTGGCGGCGAGGATGAAGGCGAGGAGTTGCGTCTTGTCGCCGATTTCGGCGAGGGCGACGATGCCCGTGGAGACGAGGAAGGCTTCCATTTTGATTCCCTTGGCCGGACAAGGACGAATGACCACGACGCCTCTCCGGCCAAATCCGGAGGCGAGGTGGTCAAAGGTCTTGCCAGGTACGGGACTGCCTGCGCCATGGTCCAAAGACCAAGTATGTTGACGCAGGCCCCTTCGAAAGAAGGGCGGCTACTCCCCAATGACGGCCGCGATCCTACGCGAGAAGCGGGCCGCCGTCTATCGTCCGGCGACCTCTCGGCGCAGGGGGGCGAGCAGGGACGACAGGCCGTTGTGATCGAGTTCGAGCATCAGCGCCAGCAACTGGCCGAGCTTGCCCGGCGGAAAGCCCTTGCGGGCGAACCACGCCAGGTAGTTGCCCGGCAGGTCGGCAATCACGCGGCCCTTGTACTTGCCGTAGGGCATCACGTAGGTCACCAGCAATTGCAGGTCTTCCGGGTTCATGGCGGGGTGGCGATGCGGGTGAGGATGGCGCTGAGCAGATGCCAGGCCTGGCCAACCGATTCGATGTCGACCCGTTCGCCCGGGGCGTGGGCACCGCGGATGGTCGGGCCGAAGGAGACGATGTCGAGGCCCGGATATTTGGCAGCGATGATGCCGCACTCCAGCCCGGCGTGGATCACCTGTACCTTCGATTCACTGCCGAACTCGCGGCTGAACACCGACTGGCACAGCGCCAGCAGCGGCGAGGCCGGATCGGGCGTCCACCCGGGGTAATGGCCGGAAGCCTCGGCGCGGGTGGCGGACAGCGCGAAAAGGCTGATGATCTCGTCGGCCAGCGCCGTGCTGCCGCTGTCGCGCAGGGAGCGGACCATGAAGTTGCAGCTGCCGCCCTGCGGTGTGAGCGCCACCGTGCCCAGGTTGTTGGAGGTCTCGACCACACCCGGCACGCTCAGGCTCCAGCGTCGCACACCGTGGGGCGCGGCGTGCAGTGAGGCCAGCCACACGGACTGATCGGCGGCGGCAAGCACCGCGTTGGCCTGTGCCGGGGCGAGGGCGAGGCTCACGCCTTCGTCGACGCCCTTCAATTCCTGGCGCAGCAGGGTCTGCCAGTCGGCGAGGCTGGCGGCGAGGGCCGCGGTCTGGCCTGCCGGCACGGCGATCGTGGCCCGGGCTTCGCGGGGCAGGGCGTTGCGGGCGGTGCCGCCGTTCAGGCTGGCCAGTCGCAGCGCAAAGCGGCCTTCCAGATCGCGCAGCACACGCACCAGCAGCTTGATGGCGTTGCCGCGCTCCTCGTGGATATTCACGCCGGAGTGGCCGCCGCGCAGGCTGGTCAGTTTGATCTCACAGCATTCGAAACCTGCGGGTAGGGCTTCCGGCGTGCCTTCCCGTTCCACATTCACATCCAGCCCGCCAGCGCAGCCCAGGTAAAACTCGCCCCAGTCTTCGGTATCCAGGTTGAGCATCAGGCGGCTGTTCAGCACGCCCGGCGCCAGGCCCTGGGCGCCGCCCATGCCGGCTTCTTCATCGACAGTGAGCAGGGCTTCGAGCGGGCCGTGGACGAGCTCCGGATCTTCCAATGCAGCCAGGATCAGGGCCACGCCGATGCCGTTGTCGGCGCCCAGTGTGGTGCCCTCGGCCACCAGCCAGCCGCCCTGCAGTACCGGGCGAATCGGGTCGCGGGTGAAATCGTGGGGCGTGTCGGCGTTGGCCTGGCACACCATGTCCAGGTGGGCTTGCAGCACCACGCCGGGGGCGGATTCATGGCCGGGGCTGGCGGGCTTGCGAATGATCAGGTTGCCGGCGCCATCCACCGTGGCGTCCAGGCCGCGGCTCAGGGCCCGGTCAAGCAGGTGATCGCGGAGGGTATCTTCGGCCTTCGACGGGCGCGGGATGCGGCACAGGGTGGCGAAATGGGCCCACACAGCGGCGGGCGTCAGGCTGGCGAAGACAGAGTAGGAGGTGGTGTTCATGCTTGGCTGGGCGGCAGTGAGCTGCCTATTTTAGCCGATGCACCCCGTGGGTCGGACTTCAGTCCGACAGCGCGGGCTCAGCGTCCGTGTCGGACTGAAGTCCGACCCACGGGTGCCTTACCCGCGGCAGGCGGCTGCGGCGATGTCCAGCGAGCGCAGGCGCAGAGCGGGGTCGAAGATGTCGCAGACGAGCATGAATTCGTCGGCTGCCGTTGCCTCGGCGAGGCGATTCAGGCCGTCTTTCACGGTATCCGGCCCGCCGATGACGGCTGCGCCAAGGAAGTCGCCGATGGCGGCACGTTCTTCCGGATGCAGCCCGGCCATGAAATTTTCTTCCGGTGCCTGCAGGCAGCGCCGGTCGCCGCGCAAGATGCCGAGCACGCGGCGGTGGGTGCTGCTGGCCAGAAACTCGGCCTCTTCGTCGGTGGGGGCGGCGATCAGCGGCACGCCGACGATCACGTAGGGTTTGGCGAGGGTTTCCGATGGGCGGAAGTGGCTGCGATACACCTCAAGAGCCTGCAGCAGCAGGCGCGGCGCGAAGTGCGAGGCGAAGGCGTAGGGCAGACCCCGTTCGGCCGCCAACCGGGCCGAGAACAGGCTGGAGCCGAGCAGCCAGATCGGCACCCGGGTGCCGGCGCCGGGCATGGCGACCAGGCGCTGGCCGGGCTCGGCGGGGCCCAGCAAGTGCTGCAGCTCGGCCACGTCGTGGGGGAAGTCGTCTTCCCGCTCGATGCGGTCGCGGCGCAGGGCGCGCATGGTCAGGCCGTCGGTGCCGGGCGCCCGGCCAAGACCCAGGTCGATGCGCCCCGGGTAAAGCTCGGCCAGCGTGCCGAAGGCTTCGGCAACCACCAGCGGCGCATGGTTGGGCAGCATCACGCCGCCCGAGCCGACGCGGATCGTCCGCGTGCCGCCGGCAATGTGGCCGACCAGCACCGCGGTGGCCGAACTGGCGATGCCCGGCATGTTGTGATGCTCGGCCAGCCAGTAGCGGGTGAAACCGAGGGCTTCGACGTGCTGCGCCGTGCGCAGCGAAATGGCGAGGGCTTCGGCCACCGTGCCGCCTTCACGGACGGCGACGAGGTCGAGCATGGACAGGGCGATCTGCGGGAGGGCGGGCATCGTGGGCGTGCTGGATTAAGTGGCAACAGGAAGACCGCTGGCGGAGGCGGAAGGTTCAGTGCGATGGGGGCGTGCGCACCAGTTCCTGGATCAGGGCCATCATCGCCTGCTGGGTCAGGGTGGTCGGCCGCTGTGCGCTGACCGCCAGGAAGAGCCGGCTGCACAGGGGCGGGGTGACCGGGTGGGCGAGGAGTTCGGCGGTCTTGCCGGAGGTGAGTACGGCGTTTTTCGACAGTACCGCACTGCCGGCCCCGTCGGCCACCAGGTCGAGGATGGCGGCGACGCCGTCGATCTCGAGGACGATCTTCGGGCGCAGGCCGGCGCTGGCGAGGGTGCTTTCGACCAGCATGCGGATCGAGTGGGGGCGGCTGGGAATGATCAGCGGCGTGGCGGCCAGTTCGTCGAGGGTGACCGGGCGGGGCGGCTGACCGCGGTTCTGGCGGACGAGGAAGAGTTCTTCGTCGAGCAGGTGGTGGGCCTCGATGTCGGGGGAGGACGTGGCGTTGTAGATCAGGGCGATGTCGAGGCGGCCGGAGACGAGGGATTCCTGCATGGTCACCGACAGGCCTTCGCGAATGCACAGGCTGGCCTCCGGCAGGCGCTCGCGGAAGGCCCGCGTCAGCGGCACGGTGAGCAGCTTGGCGAGGCTCGGCGGCAGGCCGACGGCGACCCGCCCGCTGAGGGCGCCGCGCACCCGGCCGAGTTCTTCCCGCGCCCGTTCCACCTGGTGCAGGATGCCGCGGCTGTGTTCGAGCAGAACCTTGCCGGCTTCGGTCAGGGTCACGCCGCGCCCGTTGCGGATCAACATGTTCTGGCGCAGCTCCACCTCCAGCAGACGGATCTGGCGGCTCAGGGCCGGTTGGGCGATATCGAGGACGATGGAGGCACGCGTGAAGCTGCCCAGCTCGGCCACGCGCACAAAGTATTCGAGTTGTTTCAGGTCCATGGCGGCCTTCTGTGGGTCGGACTTCAGTCCGCCTGCGGTGGTGGAGCGATGCGTTTGTCGGACGGAAGTCCGATCCACAAGGTATCACGAAGCGTTATAGCTGATAGAGCGTCAGACTTCTATTGCAGGGCTTGGGGCAGGCGAACAATGCGCCCATGCAAACGCCAATCAAAACCTGCTTCATGCGCGGTGGCACCTCCCGGGGGCCGTTTTTCAACGCTGCAGATCTGCCAGCCGATATCGCCACCCGCGACAAGGTGCTGCTGGCGGTGATGGGCTCGCCCGACCGGCGCCAGATCGACGGCCTCGGTGGTGCCCATCCGCTGACCAGCAAGGTCGGCATCGTCTCGAAGAGCGCCGTGCCGGGGGTCGATCTCGACTTTCTGTTCGCCCAGCTGCAGCCGGACAAGGACACCGTGGACACCACGCCCAACTGCGGCAACATGCTCGCCGCGGTGGTGCCTTTCGCCATCGAGGCCGGCATCGTTGCGCCGCGCGGCGATGTCAGCACCTTCCGCGTGCTGACCCTCAACACCGACATGCAGTGCGACATCAGCGTGCACACCCCGGGTGGCGTGGTGGAGTACGCCGGCGAGGCGCGCATCGACGGTGTGCCCGGCACTTCGGCGCCGATCACCATCAACTTCCTCGATACCGCCGGCTCGGTGTGCGCGGGCCTGCTGCCCACCGGCCGGGTGAAGGACGTGATCGAGGGCATCGAAGTCACCTGCATCGACAACGGCATGCCGCTGGTGATGTTCCGCGCCGCCGACGTGGGCCGCACGGGTTACGAGAGCGTCTCCGATCTCAACGCCGACACCGAACTGAAGGACCGCATCGAGCGCCTGCGCATTGCCTGCGGCCACGCCATGGGCCTGGGCGACGTGAGCAGCAAGAACTACCCGAAGATGACGCTGATCGCCCCGCCGCAAAACGGCGGCAGCCTCAGCACGCGCAGCTTCATTCCCCATGTCTGCCACGACGCCATCGGCGTGCTGGCGGCCGTGACAGTCGGCACCGCCTGCGTGCTGGACGGTTCGGTGACCGACGGCATCGCCGTGATGCCGGAAGGCAAGGTCAAGAACGTGTCGGTGGAACACCCCACCGGCGAGTTTTCGGTGGCCCTCGAAATCGATCCGGCCAACCCGCAGAACGTCACCCGTGCCGCGCTGCTGCGCACTGCCCGCCTGATCATGCGCGGCGAGGCGATGGTGCCGGCGGTGGTGTGGGATGGCAAAAGCGGCGCTGGGGCACTGAATGAACGGTCCGAGGTTTGATATTTAAAAAAGGCATAGCTGCTAGATAGCCAGGCCGCTTTTGCAGGGTCCTGGGCTTTGGAACAATGCCGTCATACCAGCACAGAACAACGGAGGAACACCCCATGATCATCGACATCCACGGCCACTACACCACCGCGCCCAAGGCCCTCGAAGACTGGCGCAACCGCCAGATCGCCGGCATCAAGGACCCGTCGGCCATGCCGAAGGTGTCCGAGCTGAAAATCAGCGACGACGAACTGCGCGAAACCATCGAGACCAACCAGCTCAAGCTGATGAAGCAGCGCGGCTCCGACCTGACCATCTTCTCGCCCCGCGCCAGCTTCATGGCCCATCACATCGGCGACTTCAACGTCAGTTCGACCTGGGCGGCCATCTGCAACGAGCTGTGCTTCCGCGTCTCCGAACTCTTCCCCGACAACTTCATCGGCGCCGCCATGCTGCCGCAGAGCCCGGGCGTCGATCCGGCCACCTGCATCCCCGAGCTGGTGAAGTGCGTCGAGCAGTACGGCAACGTCGGCATCAACCTCAACCCGGACCCCTCCGGCGGCCACTGGACCAGCCCGCCGCTGTCGGACCGTTCCTGGTATCCCATCTACGAAAAGATGGTCGAGTACGACATTCCGGCCATGGTGCACGTGTCCACCAGCTGCAACTGCGCCTTCCACACCACCGGCGCCCACTACCTGAACGCCGACACCACCGCCTTCATGCAGTGCCTCACCTCCGACCTGTTCACCGATTTCCCGACCCTCAAGTTCGTGATTCCCCACGGCGGCGGCGCGGTGCCCTACCACTGGGGCCGTTTCCGTGGCCTGGCCCAGGAGCTGAAGAAGCCGCTGTTGAAGGATCACCTGCTCAACAACATCTTCTTCGACACCTGCGTCTATCACCAGCCGGGCATTGACCTGCTGACCAAGGTGATTCCGGTGGACAACATCCTGTTCGCCTCCGAAATGATCGGCGCCGTGCGCGGCATCGACCCGGAAACCGGCCACTACTTCGACGACACCAAGCGCTACATCGAAGGCACCCTGAACCTGTCCGCCGAAGACCGCTTCAAGGTGTACGAAGGCAACGCCCGCCGCGTCTATCCGCGCCTCGACGCCGCCCTCAAGGCCAAGGGCCTGTAAGCGACTTCCCTGTGTCTGTGGGTCGGACTTCAGTCCGACACCCGCACCCGATCACACGTGCTGTCGGACTGAAGTCCGACCCACAGAAAAAGCAATCAAGGAGACTCCCATGACTCTGCCCATGAACACCCTCGGCGTCGTGAAGCGCAACATCGTGCGCGCCGACAAGGCCGCTGTCGAAAAACTGTCCCGTTTCGGCGTCGCCACCATCCACGAAGCGATGGGCCGCGTCGGCCTGATGAAGCCCACCATCCGCCCGATCTACACCGGCGCCCACAGCTGCGGCACCGCCGTCACCGTGCTGCTGCAGCCGGGCGACAACTGGATGCTCCACGTGGCCGCCGAGCAGATCCAGCCAGGCGACGTGGTCGTCGCCGCCTGCATCGCCGACAGCACCGACGGCTTCTTCGGCGACCTGCTGGCCACCTCCTACCAGTCCCGCGGCGCCAAGGGGCTGATCATCGACGGCGGCGTGCGCGACGTGAAGGACCTCACCGCCATGGGCTTTCCGGTGTTCAGCCGGGCCATCCACGCCAAGGGCTGCACCCGCGCCACGCTCGGTTCGGTGAACGTGCCGGTGGTGTGTGCCGGCGCCATCGTCAATCCGGGTGACGTGGTCATCGCCGACGACGACGGCGTGGTGGTGGTGCCCGCCGCCATCGCCCAGCAGGTGGCCGACGCCGCCGAAGCCCGCGAGAACAACGAGACCGCCAAGCGCGCCCGCTTTGCCGCCGGCGAGCTGGGGCTGGACATGTATTCGCTGCGCGAACCCCTCGCGAAAGCGGGCCTGAAGTACATCGACTAAGACGAGATCGACATGGAATTCACCAAGACTCCCGGCTGGCTCGACTGGTACGCCGGCCCGTCCAAGCCCCGCTTCCAGCTGCCCGCCGGCGCCGTCGATGCCCACTGCCACGTGTTCGGCCCGGGGGCAGAGTTTCCCTTCGCCCCGGAGCGCAAGTACACGCCGTGCGATGCCTCCAAGGCCCAGCTCTTTGCGCTGCGCGACCACCTGGGCTTTGAGCGCAACGTGATCGTCCAGGCCACCTGCCACGGCTCCGACAACCGGGCCCTGGTGGATGCGCTGGTGCACTCCGATGGCAAGGCCCGCGGTGTGGCCACCGTCAAGCGCAGCATCTCCGACCAGGAGCTGAACGACCTCCACGCCGCCGGCGTGCGCGGTGTGCGCTTCAACTTCGTCAAGCGCCTGGTGGACTTCACCCCCAAGGACGAGCTGCTGGAGATCGCCTCGCGCATCGCCCCGTTGGGCTGGCACGTGGTGATCTACTTCGAGGCGGTGGATCTGCCCGAGCTGTGGGACTTCTTCACCGCGCTGCCCACCACGGTGGTCGTCGACCACATGGGCCGCCCGGACGTGAGCAAGCCCGTCGATGGGCCGGAGTTCGAACTCTTCCTCAAGTTCATGCGCGAGCACAAGAACGTGTGGAGCAAGGTGAGCTGCCCGGAACGCCTGTCCGTCACCGGCCCCAAGGCCCTCAACGGCGAACAGAACGCGTACCAGGACGTGGTGCCCTTCGCCCGCCGCGTGGTCGAGGAATTCCCCGACCGCGTGCTGTGGGGCACCGACTGGCCGCACCCCAACCTCAAGGATCACATGCCCGACGACGGCCTGCTGGTGGACTTCATCCCCCACGTTGCCCCGACGGCCGAACTGCAGCAGAAGCTTCTGGTGGATAACCCCAAGCGACTCTACTGGCCCGAAGAAGCACAATAGTCGACGCTGAGGAGACACAACATGGCACTCGACAAGCCCTATAAAGACGTACCCGGAACGACGATTTTTGACGCCGAGCAATCGCGCAAGGGTTACCACCTGAACCAGTTCTGCATGTCGCTGATGAAGGCCGACAACCGCGCCCGCTTCAAGGCCGACGAGCGCGCCTACCTGGACGAATGGGCGATGACGGAAGACCAGAAGCTGGCCGTGCTGGCCCGTGATCTGAACCGCTGTATCGCGCTGGGCGGCAACATCTACTTTCTCGCCAAGATCGGCGCCACCGACGGCAAGAGCTTCCAGCAGATGGCCGGCAGCATGACCGGCCTGAGCGAAGAGCAATACCGCGACATGATGATCAAGGGCGGCCGCTCCGCCGAGGGCAACCGCTACATCGGCGAGGACGGCGACGCCCAGGCCCATCATCAGCCGCAAGGCGGCAAGAAGGACTGACCATGGCCAAGATCACTGCATCCGTTTACACCTCCCACGTGCCGGCCATCGGTGCCGCCATCGACACCGGCAAGACCACCGATCCCTACTGGGTGCCGCTCTTCAAGGGCTACGAGCCGTCCAAGAGCTGGATGGAAGCCAGCAAGCCGGACGTTATCTTTCTGGTCTATAACGACCACGCCACGGCCTTCAGCCTGGAGATGATTCCGACCTTCGCCATCGGCTGTGCCGCCGAGTTCAAGCCCGCCGACGAAGGCTACGGCCCGCGTCCGGTGCCCACCGTCATCGGCCACCCGGAACTCGCCTCGCACATCGCCCAGTCGGTGATCCAGGACGATTTCGATCTGACCATCGTCAACAAGATGGACGTGGACCACGGCCTCACCGTGCCGCTCAACCTGCTGTGCGGCTCGCCCGACGCCTGGCCCTGCCCGGTGATTCCCTTCGCGGTCAACGTGGTGCAATACCCGGTGCCCTCCGGCCAGCGCTGCTTCAACCTGGGCAAGGCCATCCGCAAGGCCATCGAATCCTACGACGAGCCCCTCAAGGTGCAGATCTGGGGCACCGGCGGCATGAGCCACCAGCTGCAGGGCCCGCGCGCCGGTCTCATCAACCGCGAATGGGACAACGCCTGGCTCGACAAGCTGATCGCCGACCCGGCCGCCGCCGCCGCCGTGCCGCACATCGAGTACGTGCGCGAAGCCGGCTCCGAAGGCATCGAGCTGGTCATGTGGCTGATTGCCCGTGGCGCCATGGACGACGTGGCCGGTGGCCCGGCGCCCACCGTGGCCCACCGTTTCTATCACGTCCCCGCCTCCAACACCGGCGTGGGCCACCTGATCCTGGAGAACAAACAATGAACGCCACAAACAACAAGACCATCAAGGTCGCCCTGGTCGGCGCCGGTGCCTTCGGCATCAAGCACCTGGACGGCATCAAGAACATCGACGGCGTTGAAGTCGTGTCGCTGATCAGCCGCGAACGGGAGGCCACCCAGGCCATCGCCGCCCAGTACGGCATCGCCCACGTGTCCACCGAGCTGGACGACGCATTGGCGCTGCCCGAAGTGGACGCGGTGATCCTGTGCACGCCGACCCAGATGCACGCCTCCCAGGCCATCGCCTGCCTCAAGGCCGGCAAGCACGTACAGGTCGAGATCCCGCTGGCCGACAGCTGGAAGGATGCCGAGGAAGTGGTGTACCTGCAGAAGGAGAAGGGCCTCGTCGCCATGTGCGGCCACACCCGCCGCTTCAACCCCAGCCACCAGTTCGTGCACAAGAAGATCGAGGGTGGCGAGTTCAACATCCAGCAGATGGATGTGCAGACCTACTTCTTCCGCCGCAGCAACATCAACGCCCTCGGCCAGCCGCGCAGCTGGACCGACCACCTGCTGTGGCACCACGCCGCCCACACCGTGGACCTGTTCGCCTACCAGTGCGGCAGCCCCATCGTGCAGGCCAATGCCATCCAGGGCCCGATCCACCCGACGCTGGGCATCGCCATGGACATGAGCATCCAGCTCAAGGCCGCCAACGGCGCCATCTGCACCCTGAGCCTGTCGTTCAACAACGACGGCCCGCTCGGCACCTTCTTCCGCTACATCGGCGACACGGCCACCTACATCGCCCGCTACGACGACCTGTTCAACGGCAAGGAAGAGCAGATCGACGTGTCGAAAGTGGATGTGTCGATGAACGGCATCGAGCTGCAGGACCGCGAATTCTTCGCCGCCATCCGCGAAGGCCGCGAGCCCAACGCCAGCGTCGCCAGCGTGCTGCCCTGCTACAAAGTGCTGCACCAGCTCGAACAGCAACTCAACGCCTGACGCTCCTGTGGGTCGGACTTCAGTCCGACAACGCAGGTTCAGCCAGTTTTGTCGGACTGAAGTCCGACCCACGGGGAATGTATTGACATGACGCAACGCACCATCGGCCCCTTCCAGGTTTCTCCCATCGGCCTCGGCTGCATGAATCTCAGCCATGCCTACGGCGTGCCGCCGGGGCCGGAGGCGGGCGCGGCGGTGCTCTTGAAGGCCCTCGACGCCGGTGTCGACTTCTTCGACACGGCAGCCCTGTACGGTTTCGGTGCCAACGAAAGCCTCCTCGGCCGGGTGCTCGCCCTGCACCGCGCGCGCTTCGTGCTGGCCAGCAAATGTGGCATGCACGGCGTGGACGGCAAGCGGGTCATCGACGGCCGGCCGGAAAGCATCCGGGCCAGCGTCGAGGCCAGCCTGACTCGCCTGAACACCGAAGTCATCGATCTGCTCTACCTGCACCGCTGGGACAAGCAGGTGCCGATTGAAGACAGCGTCGGCGCCATGGCCGGGCTGGTGGCCGCCGGCAAGGTGCGCGCGCTGGGCCTGTCGGAAGTGTCGGCCGACACCCTGCGCAAGGCCCACGCAGTGCATCCCATCGCCGCGCTGCAGACCGAATATTCCCTGTGGACGCGCAACCCCGAAATTGCCGGGCTGGCAGCCTGCCGTGAACTCGGCGTGGCCTTCGTCGCCTTCAGCCCGCTGGCCCGCGGCTTTCTGTGCGCACCGCTGGATGTGAGCACGCTCGACGGCAAGGACATCCGTCGCAGCATGCCGCGCTTCTTCCCCGACAACTACGCCGCCAACCTGCGCCTTTTCGACGCTTATGCGGCGCTGGCGCAGGAAGCCGGCTGCACCCCGTCGCAACTGGCTCTGGCCTGGCTGCTGGCCAAGGGCGAGGACATCGTGCCGATTCCCGGCACCACCTCCATCGCCCACCTCGAAGAAAACCTCGGTGCCGCCCAGGTTCGTCTGTCGCCCGCGCTGATGGCGCGTGTCGACGCGCTGATCAACCAGAACACCGTCACCGGCACCCGCTACAACGCCCCCACCCAGACCGAAATCGACACCGAAGAGTTCGCGCCCCAGGCCTGAACTCGCCCGTCCCCGTGGGTCGGACTTCAGTCCGACTCCCCCCGCCAATTTCCGCTCCGTAATAGCCCCCGACTCCATGCTGGAAATCCTGGCCATCACCACGCCCATCTTCACCCTCATCGGCATGGGCTACCTGGCCGTGCGGCTGAATATCTACCCCAAGGCCCACCTGTCGGCACTGGGCGCCTTCGTGATCCGCATCGCGCTGCCGGTGCTGGTCTTCAAGTCGATCTCCCAGCGCTCCTTTGCCGAGGTGATGAACTTTCCCTACCTCGGCGCCTACCTGTTCGGTTCGCTGCTGATGCTGGGCGTCGGCCTGGCCTGGGCCAAGCTGGTGCGCGGGCAGGACCTGGAGCAGGCCAGCCTGATCGGCATGGGCATGTGCTCGGCCAACAGCGCTTACGTCGGCTACCCGATTGCCGTTCAGGTGATCGGACCGACGGCGTCGATGGCGCTGGCGCTGTCGATGATTATCGAGAACATGCTGGTCCTGCCTCTGTGTCTGGCCCTCGGCGAAAGCGGCGGGGCGCGGCACGAGCCCTTCTGGCGGGTTTTCGGGCGGGCCATTCTTGGCCTGCGCAAAAGCTCGCTGGTGGTGGCCATCTTTGCGGCCTTCCTGTTTTCCCTCTTCCAGCTCGGCCTGCCGGCGCAGGTGAACAAGGCCGTGGACATGCTCGCCGGGGCCTCGGCACCGGTAGCCCTGTTCTTCATTGGCGGCAGCCTGGTGGGTTTGCCGCTGAAGGATGTGCTGCTGGATGTGGGGGTGGTGAGCTTTGCCAAGCTGGTGCTGCACCCGCTGGCGGTGCTGGGCGGGCTGTGGCTGTTCGGGCCGGTGGACCCGCTGCTGGCGGCCGGCGCCATCCTGCTGGCCAGCGCACCGATGCTCAGCATCTACCCGATCTTCGGCCAGCGTCACGGCAAGGAAGGCTTCTGCGCCGCCACCCTGCTGGTGGCCACGGTGGCGGCCTTCGTCACCATCGCCACGGTGATCTGGCTGCTCCACGCCAGCGGCATGGTCGCCGCGGTGCGCTGAGCGTCCGTACAAATCATAAAGAGAGCAAGTCATGACTACGAGCGAGACGGCCACCTTGCGTGAACGCATGCGTGCCGCCCTGGCGGTGGGCAAGGTGCGCTGGGGCATGTTGGCCCTGGTGTTCTTTGCCACCACCCTCAATTACATCGACCGTGCCGCGCTGGGCGTGATGCAGCCGGTGCTGGCCAAGGCGATGAACTGGACTGCCCAGGACTACGCCAACATCAACTTCTGGTTCCAGGTGGGCTACGCCATCGGCTTTGCCGTGCAGGGCCGCTTCATCGACCTGGTGGGTGTCAAGCGGGCCTTCGCGCTGGCGGTGCTGCTGTGGAGCATTGCCGCGGCGGCCCATGGCGTGGCGGCGTCGGCGGTGGGTTTCATGGTGTGCCGCTTCTTCCTCGGCCTGACCGAAGCCGCCAACTACCCGGCCTGCGTCAAGACTACCCGCAGCTGGTTTCCGGCCGGCGAGCGGGCCATGGCCACCGGCATCTTCAACGCCGGCACCAACGTGGGGGCCATGCTTACGCCGGTGATGTTGCCCTTCATCCTCACCACCTGGGGCTGGCAGGCGGCCTTCTTCGCCATCGGCGCACTGGGCGCGGTGTGGCTGCTGTTCTGGCTGCTCAAGTACAACAATCCCGAAGAGCATCCCGCCCTGAGTGCCGGCGAGCTGGCCTATATCCAGAAGGATGTGGAGCCCAAACCCGTCCGCGTGCCGTACGCGCAGATCCTGCGCATGCGTGGCACCTGGGCCTTTGCGCTGGCCTTCGCGATCACCGCGCCGGTGTTCTGGTTCTACCTGTACTGGCTGCCGCCCTTCCTCAACCAGCAGTACAGCCTGGGCATCAGTGTCAGCCAGATGGGCATTCCGCTGATTGTCATCTACCTCACCGCCGACTTCGGCAGCGTGGGCGGCGGGGCGCTGTCGTCCTTCATGATCGGCCGCGGCATGCCGGCGGTGCGGGCGCGTTTGCTGTCGATGCTGATCTGCGCCACCTGCATCACCTCGATCATCTTTGCCGCCGGGGCGAGCAGCCTGTGGATGGCCGTCGCCGCCATCTCGCTGGCCATCGGCGCCCACCAGGCGTGGACGGCCAACATCTGGAGTCTGGTGATGGACTACACCCCGCGCCACATGGTGGGCTCGGTGTTCGGCTTCGGCGGCATGATCGGCTCGCTGGGCGGCATGTTCATGACCCAGCTGGTCGGCTATGTGCTGACCGCCACCGACAACAACTACTCGGTGCTGTTCACGATGATCCCCTGCACCTACTTCATCGCGCTGGTATGGCTGTACTTCATGGCCCCGCGCCAGGTGATGGACGTACCGGCGTAATTCAGGCTCCCCCTGTGGGTCGGACTTTAGTCCGACAGCGCCCGGCTCAACGCGTGTTGTCGGACTGAAGTCCGACCCACGGGGGCGGGCGTGGGTTTTTGCTTTGGCAGCGCCGCTTTCGGGGTTGGTGGCGGTCTGTGTGTCGATGTCAGTCTGGCCCCGCGGCAGGTGAGGGCGGTGCCGGCGTGAGTGCCGTTCCCCCTGTGGGTC
>NZ_SDKK01000007.1:160499-239986 GCF_008107625.1 Zoogloea oleivorans | reverse complement strand
GGTCGGCCCGGTGCGCCGGGGCTCGGCGTGCCGGAGGCCTACGCCGCCGCACTGCCAACCTTCAGCCCGCCGGCTTCGCCGCCGCCGCTGGCGCCCTCCACACCCTTTTACTTCCTGGGTGAAGCGGGGGCTTTCCAGTCGGCGCCGCAAGCCCTCGGGGCTGCACCGATTGCCGAAAACCGTGTGGTGCCCCAGTCCTTCGGGCTGCCGGGCGAAGCGGAACTGCACCAGATCCTCGCCGAACTCGGCGGTGATCGCCGCAGCGCCCAGGCTCCCCAGCCGGGCACTGCGCCGGGGCATTTCTACTTTCTCGACACGGCCGGCGTGCAGACGCAGGACGCCAGCGTGCCGGCCACCCCGGCATCGGCCCATCCGGCCTTTGACGTGCAGGCGGTGCGGCGGGATTTTCCGATCCTCCAGGAGCGGGTCAATGGCCGCCAACTGATCTGGCTCGACAACGCGGCGACGACCCACAAACCGCAATCGGTGATCGATCGGCTGGCGTACTTCTACCAGCACGAGAACTCCAACATCCACCGGGCCGCGCATGAACTCGCCGCCCGGGCGACGGATGCCTACGAGGGGGCGCGCAGCAAGGTGGCGCGCTTCATCGGGGCCTCGTCTACGGAGGAGATCATCTTTGTGCGCGGGGCCACCGAAGGCATCAACCTGATCGCCAAGACCTGGGGCTGGCAGAACGTGGGCGAGGGCGACGAGATCATCGTCTCCAACCTCGAACACCACGCCAACATCGTGCCCTGGCAGCAGCTCGCCGCCGCCAAGGGTGCCAAGCTCAAGGTGATTCCGGTGGATGACACTGGTCAGGTGCTGCTCGACGAGTACCGCAAGCTGCTCACCGAGCGCACCAAGATCGTTTCGGTGACGCAGGTTTCCAACGCCCTCGGTACCGTGGTGCCGGTGAAGGAAATCGTCGCCATGGCCCACCAGGCCGGTGCGCTGGCGGTGGTCGATGGGGCTCAGTCGGTGTCGCACATGCGGGTCAATGTGCAGGAGATCGACGCGGACTTCTTCGTTTTCTCGGGCCACAAAGTGTTCGCGCCGACCGGCATTGGTGCGGTGTATGGCAAGCGGGCGATTCTCGAAGACATGCCTCCGTGGCAGGGCGGCGGCAACATGATTGCCGACGTGACCTTCGAGAAGACCATTTACCATGCTCCGCCGACCCGCTTTGAAGCGGGCACCGGCAACATCGCCGACGCGGTGGGTCTGGGCGCGGCCATCGACTACGTGGAACGCCTCGGCATGGAGAACATTGCCCGTTACGAGCATGACCTGCTTGTGTATACGACGCGTGCGCTCCTGAGCGTGCCCGGCCTCAAGCTGATCGGTACCGCCCGGGAAAAGGCCAGCGTCAGCTCCTTCGTCCTCGACGGTTACCGGCCGGAAGAGGTGGGTCGGGCGCTCAACGAGGAAGGCATTGCGGTGCGCTCCGGCCACCACTGCGCCCAGCCGATTCTGCGACGCTTTGGACAGGAAGCCACCGTGCGGCCGTCGCTGGCCTTCTACAACACCTGCGACGAGATCGATACCCTCGTGGCGGTGCTGCACCGGCTGGCGCGCGGCAAGGGACGTATCGGCCGCTGATGCGCTGACAAAAGCACCGACCGCGGAACGCAGGTTCCACGCGTCTGGATGGCTGTCTTGCTGTTTGCGTTTGCAGCAAGACAGCCGCCCATCCCCGCCTGGGGGAATGGCCGCTTGGGCAGGAGTCCGATCAGATCAGGCGTACCTGCCAGCGATACCACTTGGCTGACAACATCTTTGCCAGCGCTCCCGCCATGCCTTCAAGCTTTTCGTCGAGCGCGCCGTCTTTACCGGCCGCCAGGAAGGCGATCTTGTTCGACCAGCTCACCCGGACGCCAGGGCTGGCGTGGCCGTCGAACTCAAGCATTTCGTGTTCCAGCACGACATCGCCCCACGGCTTTGCTTCGAAAATCTTGCTCAGAGCACCGTTTTCGATGGCCTGCAGATAAAACACGACGTCTTTCTCATCGGCGTACACCCGGCTTTCGTCGTCAGGTGCGCGTGTTATCGCCGTCGTCGGACCGAGTGCCACGACGACGCAGGTGTGTTTGTAGAGCGCCTGCATCCTGCGCATCAAGTTCTCATTTGGCCCGGTTTCCGCCAGTGCCTTGAGAAGCGTGCTTTGTTCGATCTGAAATTGCTCGTACTTGTCCATGCTTGTTCGGGTGGGTGATGAAAGGCGGGTTCGCATTATTCAGCAACAGCCGTGCAAGCGTATTGATGCCGGAGCAGACTTGTCTTTCCGGACTATCCTCTCAAGCCGCCACGGCGCCACTCTTCTCCTTCCAGCGGCACTCCGTCATCAGGCGGCGCAGAAACTCCTCGGGCATCAGGTCCTCGCCGAGCAGGTTCCTCTGGCGCACCACATTCGCAAAGTCTCCGGGGGTCAAGTGTTCCAGGCTCTGCAGTTTGCGGGCGAGCAGTGGCGGAATGGCATTGATGTCTTGTCCGCCCAGCGCTTCGCGGGCGAACAGGGCCAGGCGCTGGGCGGGCGCGAGCGGTCGGAAGTGCAGCTTGAAGTCGAAGCGGCGCAGCGCAGCGGCGTCGAGTCCGTCCATCAGGTTGGTGGCGGCGATGAAGATTCCCGGAAAGTGCTCGATCTGCTGCAGGAGTTCATTCACCTGGGTCGTCTCCCAACTGTGCTTGGCCTGGCGCCGGTCATGCAACAGGCTGTCCACCTCATCGAGAAAAAGCACGCTGCGTTCAGCATCCAGGTTGTTGAAGAGGGTGGCGAGGTTGCGTTCGGTTTCACCAACGTACTTTGATACCAGATCTGACGTTGCACGGACCACCAGTTCACGGCCGAGGGCATCGGCCAGCACATGGGCGAACTCGGTCTTGCCGGTGCCCGGTGGCCCATAGAAACACAGGCGTCCCTGCCCATTGCGTTCGAGCGCTGTGGCGATCCTCCCCGGTGCGATGCCACCGGCGAGGTTCAGATAGGCCACATCGAATGCGGTGGCCGACTTGCGCTGGCGGGGGGAGGCACTACCGTGAAGCAGGCGCCGACTGGCGGCCACTCCGTCGCGGACTGCGTCCACCGGGTCGGCATCCGGCTGCAGATCGAGGAGGCGCCGGGCGGCGCCCAGTTGGGCAGGCAGGAGTGCCGCATCGGCGGCCAGTTCGTCAAGAAGATCGGCTGGCAGGACGGTGTCGCCCAGGTGGCATTCGGCCATTCGCCGGCGCACGCTTTTAGGGGGTGTAGTGAACGCCACCGGCAGCAGGAAACGGCGCAGGAAGGCCGGGTCCATGTTCTCTGCGTTATTGGTGATCCATACGGCGGGGATGGGGTTGTCCTCCAGGGTGCGGTTCATCCAGCCCTTGTCGCCATCGACGCGACCCACCATTCCGCCAAACAGCGCCAGCAGGGGGTGATGTCCGCTGCCGAAAGCATCTTCCACTTCGTCAAAAATCACCAGGCAGTCGGTGCGCCCGCGGAGCAGGCGCTGGAGAAGCAGGTAGGCACCGAGGCGTCCCTGGCGCGAGAGCCCCTCGCCATCCTCGTCGGCTGTCTTTACCCGGTAGGCGGTCAGTCCGGCCGCTGTGGCCAGCCCTTGAGCGAATTCCGTCTTGCCGGTGCCCGGCGCGCCGTAGAGGAGGGCATTGACTCCCTGCGCTCCCTGCCCGGCGGCCCGAGCCAGCACGCGCTGCAGGCGCTCGCCGTCGCGACCGAGGTGCGGAAAGTCGGCCAGCGTCCAGCGGGACTCCGGTGCTGGTTCGACGATAGCGGACAAGAGCGCGGCGTCATTCTCTGGAGCGATAATCAGGATGTCGCTGAGGAGGTCTTCCGGCGTCAGAAAATCCTCCAGATCACAGCGGGCCCGGTTTCTTGTGCTCAGCAGTTGCAGGCTGCGCAGGGATCCGGTGCGACCCAGGGCCTGCTGGAGTGCACTGATGGGCTGGTCAAGGGCGGCGGCCAGACAGGCGTAATTGTTCCGCAGGCCCGAGCACTGCGATTCGCGCAGGAAATCACCAAAAGCCGGCGTCTGGGTGCGCTTCTCGGCAAAGTCCAGGATCGCCGTTTCGACCGGGTTGAGCCCTGCGCTGGTCGCGATCACCGCCACGCTGGGGTGTGTCGGTGTGGTGCCGTCCTGGGCCGCCAGGCGCTGCAGGGTTGTCTTCGGAATGGAGGCCAGGGTGTCGGCCAGGTAGGCACGCATGCGCTGGCCCGGCACGCCGCGCAGGCTTCGACGGCTGGGCGCAACCAGGAAGTCCGGCAGATCGTCATCGCAGAAGGCGTCTTCGGCACTGTCCCCGGTTTCCACTTCCCTTTCCTCCTTTTTCTGCCACTGGGCTGTGAGGGTGACCAGCACGCGCGGCTCGATCAGCGGCACACACAGGGCCCACAACGCACCCAGAAAATCCGAATCTTCGAGTCGACCGAGCAGTTCGGGGCGCTGGGTGAGCAGTTGCAGGGCATAGCGGCCGGCCCTGCGCTGCTCGGCCGGTACCACACTGAAGTCGGCACGCCAGGGGCAACGCATGGATGGGCGCGGCGTGCGGGGCGACGGGGAAGGCTTGGGCATGATCAGTTCTCCTCGGAAGTCCAGGCTTGCAGACGACGGCTGTCGAAATGCCACACTACGAAGTCACCGCGATGGGGGCCTTCCTCGATGAAGACGCCGAGCGCGAGATCCAGGGGTTCGCGGAAATACGCGTCACCGGAATCCTTCTCCGTATCGAATACCGGTGAATCGAGTACCTCGACGACAATGGCCGGCTTGCCGTAGGTTGGCCAGCGCCGATTCTTGAGTCCGACCTTCCAGCCGACCACGTCACCCGCCTGAAATGCCTGGCGGCAGTTGAGGCTCGCGAAACGTGCGCGCAGGGCGGTGGCCAGATCGTCCAGCGGCGAGTCGAGTGGTTCATCGTCGAACAGCAGCGTCTCGGGGCTGCTCTCGTCGATTCCAATCTTTGCGAGCAACTCGCGGGAGGACAGGGGGCTGGGTTTTTTGGGGCTCATTACATTCTCCTGGCAGCTTCAATGGACGTATTTAAGCAGTCGGATACGTCATGAAATGTCGTACTCTGGAAGCCTTTGCGAGGAGAGAAAAGATGGCAGCCTACAAGGAGCGTATTGATCGACTGGCGATGCTGGTGACCTTGATTCCGGTGCATCTTGCGAAGGAAGACTGCCCGGATCCAGGCCGCCTGCTGACCAGCATGGCCGAGCAGTACGACCTGCGGGCCAGCCGCCGGGCGATCCAGCGGGATTTGGAGGCCCTGGTGAAAGAGGGCCGGATCGCGGTAGTCAATCCCGGTGGCAAGCCGTTGCGTTATCGCCGTCTCGTCGATGCCGATGCGGTCGACCTGCGCATGTGGGACTATGCCCGCCAGCTGATGGGCGCCCTGATCCGGGATGCCCTGCCGGAACGTCGGCTCGAGCGGATCTGGGCCAAGTTGCGGGAGGAGGGTGACGAGTTCGGACTGGGGGAGGACAAGCTGTGCATTCTCAGCGATACCCAGCGCCTGTTGCCGGCGGATATCCGCGAGGATGTGCTCGCCGCCACGCTCGAGGCCCTTTCACTGTCGCAAACGCTACAGGCCGCCTACCGGGATCGGGAGGGCAAGCTCACCCGTCCCACCCTGCATCCACAGGCCCTGCTTCAGCGGGGGCCGCGGCTGTATCTCTTTGCGTTGAAGAACGATGAAACCGAGCCGGTGCGCATGTACGCGCTGCACCGTTTCATCAGTGCGAAGCTCGGTGACGGTGCTGCCCGCGTTTCAGGGAGCTTCAATTTGCAGAGCGCTGTACGTAAAGGCCAGGTGGATTTCGCCGGAGATCATCAGGTTGCGCTTGAACTGCGCGTGCGCGGCTACGTGGCCGAACTGCTGCGCGATTGCCCCTTGTCCGAAAATCAGCTTATCGAGGAGGAGCCCGAGGGGAGCCCCTTTGTCGCCCGCGTCCGGGCCACCGTTCCGGACACCGGCCAGTTGCTGCGCTGGGTGCTGGGATGTGGCGCCAATGTGGAGGTGCTGGCGCCCGCCAGACTGCGTGAAGTGGTGGCAGCCCAGGCGGCCACGGTAGGCGCGTTGTACCGCAGCGAATCCCGATGAAGTCCTGACTGCCGGGGCGCTCCGGCGCCTTGTTCCTTTTGTCGCAACACCGACACGCCCAACAGCGCGCCGCACGTTTTGTGACGACCACTACATTTTTCATGTCCCTGCGTGAACAAAACAAGCCAATGATTTAAAAAGAAAATATGTGCTGGCATGGATCTGGCTATTTGTCTTTCAAACGACACGTAAACGCCCCCCGAACAGAGACAAGGAGCCGCCCCCATGCAAAGCGCCTATATCAGCCTTGGTGACCTGAAAGCCAATCGCAATGCGCTGGCCGCACCCGCCGCCAGCGCAGCGTCCGGATGTTCCACCACGGGTAGTGCCGGGAAGTCCAGTTGCGGCTCCTCTGACGGCCCCGACGACATGCCGCCGGAAATCTGGGAGAAGGTGAAGAACCACCCCTGTTATTCCGAGGAAGCCCACCACCATTACGCCCGCATGCACGTGGCGGTGGCGCCGGCCTGCAACATCCAGTGCAATTATTGCAACCGCAAATACGATTGCTCCAACGAGTCGCGTCCGGGGGTGGTGTCGCAAAAGCTCACGCCCGACCAGGCGGTGAAGAAGGTGCTCACCGTGGCCAGCGAGATTCCGCAGATGACGGTGCTCGGCATCGCCGGCCCGGGTGATGCGCTGGCCAATCCGAAAAAGACGTTCGAGACCTTCCGCCAGCTGCAGGAGAAGGCGCCGGACATCAAGCTGTGTCTCTCCACCAACGGCCTGGCCCTGCCCGATTACGTGGATGAGATCTGCCGCTACAACATTGACCACGTGACGATCACCATCAACATGGTCGATCCGGCGGTGGGCGAGAAGATCTATCCGTGGATCTACTGGGATCACCGGCGCATCACCGGCTACGAAGCGGCGAAGATCCTCCACGAGCGCCAGATGCTCGGCCTGGAGATGCTCACTGCCCGCGGCGTGCTGACCAAGATCAACTCGGTGCTGATCCCCGGCATCAACGATCAGCACCTGATGGAAGTGAACCGCGAGGTGAAGAAGCGCGGCGCCTTCCTGCACAACATCATGCCGCTGATTTCCGAAGCGGAGCATGGCACCCATTTTGGTCTTACCGGCCAGCGCGGCCCTTCGGCCCAGGAGCTGAAGGAAGTGCAGGACGCCTGTGCCGGCGGCGCCAACCTGATGCGTCACTGTCGCCAGTGCCGCGCCGATGCGGTCGGCCTGCTCGGCGAAGACCGTTCCGACGAATTCACCCTCGACAAGATCGAGGAGATGGAG
Source organism: Zoogloea oleivorans (assembly GCF_008107625.1). GTDB lineage: Bacteria > Pseudomonadota > Gammaproteobacteria > Burkholderiales > Rhodocyclaceae > Zoogloea > Zoogloea oleivorans. The sequence continues at coordinate 232,636 of NZ_SDKK01000007.1, read as the reverse complement.
ATCGTCTATGACCTGGACAAGCGCCGCGAGTACCAGGAGAAGGTCGAGTCCGAACGCCAGGCCCAGCATGCCGCGAAGGAAGAAGCCCTGGCCGAAGCCGGTGGTGACGACGGCATGAAGGTGCTGGTGGCGGTGGCAACCACCGGCGGCGGCAAGGTCAACGAACACTTCGGCCACGCCACCGAATTCCAGATCTACGAGCTCACCGGCGCCTCCACCGCCTTCATCGGCCATCGCCGGGTGGATCTCTACTGCCAGGGCGGTTATGGCGAGGACGAGCAACTGCCTTCCATCGTCAATGCGATCAACGACTGTCACGCCGTGCTGGTGGCCAAGATCGGTGCCTGCCCGCGGGACGAACTGAAGGCCGCCGGCATCGAGCCGGTCGAGGAATACGCCCACGAGTTCATCGAGAAGGCGGCTCTCGCCTGGTTCGCCGGCTACCGCAAGCGTGTTGCGGCGGGCGAGATCGAACACGTCGAGCGCGGCGACGCCAGCATCCGACAGGGCGCCGTGATGGCGGCCTGACCTGATATCCCATTTCGTACCCACCACCGCAAGGAGACCATCATGGCCTACAAAATCATCGGTTCCACCTGCTCGGGCTGCTCCGCGTGCGACCCGGCATGTCCCAACGAAGCGATCCGCGAGAAGAGCGGCGTCTTCATCATCGACCCGGCCAAATGCACCGAATGCGTCGGCCACTTCGACTCGGCGCAATGCGTGGCGGTGTGCCCGGTCGATGGCTGCATCGTGAAGGCCTGATCATGCTGCCCAATGTGATCGTGAAGGCGGGCGCCGAAAAGTTCATGCGCCGCATGGTGCGTTTTGCGGGGCTGGGCGCCGAGGCCGGTTTTCGGCTGACGGTGACGACCGGTGGCTGCTCGGGTTACAGCGCCGAATTCACCGTCGAGGGCACGCCCCGCGACGGTGACGAGGTACTGCCGGTTGGCGACCTGAATGTCTTTCTGCCGGCCGAGTCGCGCTTGCTCCTCGAAGGCGTGACCATCGATTTTGCCGACACGCCCTCCGCCAGCGGCCTGAGCTTCCACAACCCCAACGCGGGTGCCTGTGGCTGTTCGTCGAGCAGTGGCACCAGCGCACAGCCGCCGGGCGTGGCGACGGTGGATATCAGCGCCATCCGGCGTACGTGAAGCGGAGACGGGCATGTCTGCGGCCAGCGAGATTCCCGGTGCCTTGCCCGCTTTCGAGGATGCCGTTCTCGGCGCGGGGCTCGACCCCGCCGTCGAGACGCTGATCGACAAGGCCGGGCGTGCCGGCATTGGTGACGAGGGGGCGCTGCAGATGCTGCTCCTGGCCCGCTCGCTGGCACCCGCCCACCCGGCACCGCTGATTGCCCATTACCGTTTTCATTTCTACGCCAACCGCCTGGCCGATGCGCGGGCGGTGGCGCTGGACGCCGTGGCCCTCGCCGCCCGGCAGCTCGGTCTGCCCGCCGACTGGCGACAGGTCAGGCCGGAAGCCCAGTGGGGCCCCGCCCGGCTGGCCGAATTGCGGGCCCACGCGGTGGCCCCGCGCTTCTACCTGTTTGCACTGAAGGGCTACGCCTACCTGAACCTGCGCCTTGGGGCGGCGGAAGAGGGCCGTGCCGTGCTTGATCTGCTGGAACAGCTCGATCCGAGTGACAGCCTTGGCCACCGGGTGCTTGGCACGGTGCTGGCCCGGGCCGGACGTGACGTGGACTATGACGAGCCGGAGCCTGCCTCATGACTGCCACCTCACACCGACTCCCCGCCGAGCCGCCCAGCGTGGACTGGCTGGGGCAAGCCCTCGACTGCGCCACCTGCGACAACCGTGGCCTGCTGGCCGAGGGCAAGTGCCAGCCTGCTTTTTCCTGCGTGTTCGATCGTTACGCCAAGCGCATCGACCGTTTCTTCCGCTGGAATCCGGCGCTGGCCAACAATTACCTGGAACACCCCTATTTCGAGGTGCGTGCGGTGGCCTCCCGCTCCGCCGACGTCTTTCGCCTGGTCGGGCTGATGTACGACCCGGACGAAACCGTGCGCCTTCATGTGGCCCTGCGTTTGCCTCAGCGTCTGCTCGCCGAGCTGCGCGCCGATCCGGACCGGGAAGTGCGCATCCGCGTCGCCCACCGCCTTGATGCCAGCCTGCTGGGCGGCATGGTCGACGATCCGGACTATTTTGTGCGTCAGCTGGTGGCCCAGCGTCTGCCCTTGCCGCTGCTGCCGCGCATGGCCCGCGACCCCGATCGGGAAGTGCGCCTGGTGGTGGCTGCCCGTTTGCAGGTGCCGGCCCTGCTGGTACTGCGTGACGATCCGGAAGTGGACGTGCGGCGGTCTGTGGCGCGTCGCTTGCCGGCCGGGCTGCTCGGCGAAATGGCCCGCGATCCGGCTTGGGAGGTGCGCTGGGAGGTCGCCCAGAAGGCCAGCGAACTGCTGGCCCGCAGCCTGCTCCTCGATGAAGAAGCCGAGGTTCGCGACGCCGCCCGCGACCGTCTTGCCACTCTTAAACCGGAGGCCCGCCATGGGTGATATTTCCCGCGACAGCGACGTGATCGAACTTGAAGGCCCGCCCCAGTTTGACTTCGGCGAACGGGTCGTCAGCCGCTACAAGGTGCGCAACGACGGCACCTATCCCGGCAAGGATGTGGGCGAGGTGCTGGTGAACAAGGGTGATGTGGGTTACGTCACCTCGGTCGGCACCTTCCTCCAGCAGTTCTACATCTACGCGGTCGAGTTCGTCGCCAGCGGCCATCGGGTCGGCATGCGCGCCCGTGAAATCGTCTCCCTCGACAAGTTGCCGCCCCATGTCGTCGAAGCCCTCGGCGACAAGGCGGCGCTGCTCGCCCACATCAAGGAGTAAGACCATGACCGAAGTGCGTGAAGCGAAATATCAGTGGGGTCAGCCGGTTACGGCCGCTGTTGATCTGTTCAACGATGGCAGCCACCCGGAAGTGCCCGAGGACGAGCTGATCGTGGCCGCCGGCACGACCGGCGAGGTGGTGCAGATCGGCCACCACGAGGAAGCCAACATCCCCGTCTATATCGTCGAGTTCGGTGCCACCGAAGCCCGGATCGGGCGCGTGGTGGGCTGCCTCGAAGAGGAGCTGGCGGCGGCCTGAGCGCCGCCCGTCGCGGGGGATGACGATGATCCGCCAAGCCACCGTCAGCGGCCCCGGCGAACTTGTCCGCCGGCGCATCCTGCGCGAGCTGGAGCGGCGCAGCCGCTACCGCTACGTGCGGCCCGAGGTGAGCTGGCACGACGGAGGCTGGCAGGTGTGCAGCCCATGCTGCTCGCGCAATGTGGACGCCGACGGCGGGGTGATCGACATCGCCCGCCTGGAAAACCCGGAGCCCGACCTGTGGCGCCTCTACGCCCGCGACCACGTGCTCGGACGCTGGCTCTGGCAGGCCAGCGCGGCGCGCATCGAGGAACTGCTGGCCCTGGTGGTCGAAGATGTCCACCGGGTGTTCTGGCCATGAGGAGGCGTCGATGATCTACCTGGACAACAACGCCACAACCCGGCCGCTGCCAGCGGTGGTTGCCGCCGTCGCCGAGGCGCTGAACGTGCACTGGGCCAACCCGTCGTCGAAGCACCCGGCCGGGCAGGAGGCCCGCCGGCTGCTGACCGAGGCCCGCGCTGAGGTTGCCCGGTTGCTCGGTGCCCAGCCGGCCGAGGTGGTGTTTACCGCCAGCGCCACCGAGGCCAATGCCATGGCATTGCATGCGGCCCTGGCGGTGCCGGATGCGCCCCGGCGGCTGGTGCTGTCGGCCATCGAGCACGCCGGTTTGCAGCAGGTGGCAAAGGCGCTGGCCGGGGAGGGGGTCGAAGTCCTCATTCTGCCGGTGGACACGCACGGCGTGATCGTCACCGCAGCCCTGCCGGCCTTGCTCGCCGATGGCGCGGCAGTGGTCTCGGTGATGGCCGCCAACAACGAAACCGGCGTGATCCAGCCGGTGGCCGAGGTGGTGCGTCTGGCGCGTGCCGCCGGTGTGCCGGTGCATGTGGACGCCACGCAGATGGCGGGTCGCCTGCCGGTGGATTGTGCGGCCCTGGGGGCGCGCTTCGTGAGTGTGTCGGCCCACAAGCTGCACGGTCCCAAGGGCATCGGCGCACTGGTAGTGAAAAAGGGTGCTCCCTTCGCCCCGCTGCTGCCCGGCCAGCAGGAGCGCAAGCGCCGCGGCGGCACCGAGAATTTTCCTGGCATTGCCGGCTTTGCGGCCGCCGCCCGCCACGCCCTGGCCAGTCTGTCAGGCGCCGAGGGGCTGCACATTGCGGCCCTGCGCGACGCCCTCGAAGCCGGCCTTGCCGCCGCGCTGCCGGATGTGCGGGTGTTCGGCGCCGGGGTGCCGCGTCTGCCCAACACCACCTGCATGGCTTTCGGGGCGCTGGATGCGGAGGTGGTGCTGCAGCGCCTGGCGCGCGCCGGCATCTGTGCCTCAAGTGGCTCGGCCTGTAGTGCCGGCGGTACGGCAGCCTCCCACGTGCTGCTGGCGATGGGCGTGGAAGAGGCGGCCGCCCGTGGTGCGGTGCGCTTCTCCCTGTCGGCCGACACCACGCCGGGCGACATCGCCACCGTCATCCAGATCCTGCAGGCAGCCCTGGCACCGCTGCTTGCCGAAGTCCTGACCGCATGAACCGATCCTGAACCGATGCACCCACCGCCTGGAGCCACCCCATGAAACTCATGCTGCGCAATACCGCTCAGGGCCTGTCGGCCTACGTGCCGAAAAAAGACCTCGAAGAACCGGTGGTCTCGAAGGAAAAGGAAGGCCTGTGGGGCGGCACCATCACCCTTGCCAACGGCTGGGTGCTGGCCCTGCCCGAAATGGCCGCCGACACCCGCCTGCCGATCACCGTCGAAGCCCGCAAGGTCGGGGGAGGTGAATGATGGCCCTGACCCCTGATGACCTGGCCGTGCTGACCCGGCTCGGCAACATCGCCGCCGATGTGCAGGCACTGGCTGCGTCGGCCCGCAGCCAGTGGCGCGAACTGCGTGTGACGGTGGTGGATGCCCTCGACGTGCGTGGCGAAACCCCGGTGCTGGTGACCGCCGCCGCCAATGTTTTCCTGCTGGAATCGGACGGCCATTGCTGGTCGATGACGACCGATCCCGCTGCCGCTGCCGGCCTCATGCTGGCAGCCCGGAGCTGATCATGGATGCACCTGTCGACAAAGCCGTCATCGACCATGACGAAGACTGGATCCTGCTCACCGACCCCGATGTGGGCGGCCTTGAGCTGCAGCGGGTGATCGGTGCCCTGCGCAGCTCGCGTCTGTCTGCCGGCACCCGGGTGGAGGATTTCGAGGCCGAATTCGCCGCCCGGCACGGCCGTACCTACGCCATCGCCACCGCCAGCGGCACCCTCGGCATGTGGCTGGCCCTGCGCGCGCTCGGCATCGGGCCGGGGGACGAGGTGATCGCCTGCAGTTACGGCTGGCACCAGACCGCCCACGCCATCCTGCTGGCCGGGGCAACGCCGGATTTTGCCGAGATCGACTACTGGTCGGGCTGCATCTCGCCGCTGGCGGTGGCCGAGCGGATCAAGCCCGCCACCAGGGCCATCATCGGCAACAACTGCAACGGCCACCCGGCGGCCTGGAAGGCTTTGCGTGAGCTGGCCGACAGCCGCGGCATCGTTCTCATCGAGGATTCGACGGAAGCGATCGGCTCCCGCTACATGGGCAAGCCGGTGGGCAGCTTCGGCGACCTGTCGGTGTTCGATTTCTCCCAGCCCGGTGCCCTGTGCTGCGGCGAGGGCGGCATGGTGCTGACCGACGATCCGCAGCTGGCCACCGAGCTGCGCTACCTGCGTGCCCATCGCCTCGCCGACCGCACCTCCGTGTCGATCGGCAGCCGGGTGCCGCTGCAGGCCGGCATGAGCGATCTGACGGCGGCCCTCGGGCTGGCCCAGCTCGAACGTCTCGACGAAATCCTGGCCCGTCGCAAGCGCGTCGAGGGTTTCTACCGGGACGAGATGCAGAGCTTCGAGGGCATCAAGCCGCCTTACCTGGGGCCGGACGTGGACGAGGTGCACTGGATGCTCTACGTGGTCCATCTGGGGGCGCGCTTCAGTGCCAGCTCGCGGGCCCAGATCGTCGACGACCTGGAGGCCGATCTGATCGAAGCGGCGCCCTTCAGTGCGCTGCTGCACCAGCAATTTGCCTATCAGCCCCTCGGTGAGGCCCACAACTGCAAGCGCGGTTGCCTGAAGAACACCGAACGCATCGGCGACCGCTCGCTGGCGCTGCCCTTCTATGGGCAGATGGACGCCGACGAGGTGCGGTTTCTCGTCAAGACGCTGAAGGATGCCTGCACCAACGTAGGCGCCGGCGCCGCGATCTACCTGTAAGACATTTCCAGAGGCTTCCATGACCGCCACCCTAGCTGCTCCGCTCCCCTCCGAAATCCTGCCCGACGGCTTGCCCGTCAGCCTGATCGAAGCCCTCGCCGAGGGCCGCGTGGTGCCTTACCTCGGCCCCCGTGTGCTGGCGCAGGCGCCCGACTACCCGGTTCCGGCAACCCCGGAAGCCCTTGTCGCGCTGCTCACCGCCAAGAGTTCGGTGCCCCACAAGATCCGTACGCGCCTGACCCAGTCGGCCCAGTACATCGAGAACTTCAAGCATCGCAAGACACTGGTCGGGCTGATGAACGAGGCCTTCGCCGCGCCGCCCAGCCCGTCACCCTTGCACATGGCGCTGGCCGGCTATGGCTTTCCGCTGATTGTCGATGCCTGGTACGACGACGCCATGAGCGCCGCGCTGGCCGCCGAGGCCGGCAATGAGTCGTGGGGCCAGGTGCAGGGCCTGGCCCAGTCGGAGCACTTCGGCACCTGGACCGGCTGGTATGACGCGGCCAGCCAGGCCGTACCCGACTATCGGCCAGACTGGAAAACCATTCTCTACAAGCCCATCGGTGCCCACGCTCCGGCCGGCAACTACCTGGTGTCGGATTCCGATTACGTCGAGGTGCTCACCGAGATCGACATCCAGACGCCGATTCCGGCCGAGGTCCAGCGCCTGCGCAGCGGCCGCAACTTTCTGTTTATTGGTTGCCGCTTCAATGATCAGCTGCCCCGTGCCTTTGCCCGCCAGATCATGAAGCGCTCGTCCGACCGCCACTGGGCCGTGTTGCCCGACGAGCTGACGCGCATGGAAACACGCTTTCTCGCCGAGCAGGGCATCGAGCGCATTCCCCTGTCGCTGGAGCAATTCGTGCCGGCGCTGCTGAAGTACCTGCGCCAGGTCTAGCCGATTCCGATTTCCGGTTCATTTTCTTTCCACTCCACCCCTCAAGGAAACAGCCATGGCTCAACTCACCATCCAGCCCTCCGGCACCGTCGTCGACGTGATCGCCGGCACGCCCTTGCTGTCGGCGATTCTCGCTGCCGGCGAAAAAATCCATCACAAGTGCGACGGCAAGGCCGAGTGCGGCAGTTGCCACATCTTCGTGCTGGAAGGTCGCAAGACCTTGCCGCGCATCCAGAAAATCGAAAACGAGCAGCTCGACGCCCTGGTGGGGGTCAGCAGCAAGTCGCGGCTTGCCTGTCAGACGCTGATGGGCGAAGAGGCGGTGACGATCGAATTGCTCAGCTTTGTCTGACCGCCAGACATTAAGCAACTTTATGTTTCCGGTGCCGGACACGGCCGGCCGGTCTGGTTGGCGGCGCAGCCTTCGGTGCGCCGTCCGTCCAGCTCCGCCAGGGCCTGGCTGTCCAGCCAGGCCGCTACGGCGGCCGGTTCGAATCCGACCAGGCGGCGTCCAGCGGCTTCCATCAGCGGACGCCGGATGAGCAGCGGTTCGGCGAGCAGCAGGGCCAGCGCCGCTTCAGGTTCGAGCTGTTCCGGCACCACCTCGCCGGACTTGAGCCGCGGTGCGGCCCGGTTGAACCACTCGGCGACCGGTAGTGGGGCGAGGAAGGCCAGCAGGCTGTCGGCACTCCACGGCCAGGCGAGCAGGTTGCGGACTTCCAGGGTGTGGCCGGCCGCTTCGAGCCAGGCCTTTTGCCTGGCGTTGCCGCCGCAGCCGGGCTTTTCGTAGAACAGTACGTGGGGCATTGCAGTCTCCTTTTGGAGGTTAGCGCCGCGGGTGCGCGGCGAGGCTCAGCAGCTTGTCGGTTTGGGTGACGATGGCCGTGGCGATAGTTCGGTCGAGACGGTCGAGCCACTGGCGGGGCAGGGCGCTGGCGCCGCACTGGGCGCCGTGGAGCATGCCGACCAGGGCGGCAGTGGTGTCGGCATCGTCGCCCCGGTTGACCGCGCCGATCAGCGCATCCTCGAAAGTCGCCTGACCGAAGCTGAAGTGCAGCACGGTCTGCAGGGTGTCCACCACGTAGCCGCTGGCTCGCCCGGGGTAGGGCTGGAAGCGGAACAGCGGGTGATCGGCAACGAAGGCGTCGGCCAGCGGCCGGCAGTCGGCGAGGTGGCCGCCGAGCAGCAGGCGGCGCAGCATCCGGCCGCAGATCAGGGTGGCGGCGTCGGAGAGGGCGTTGTTGTGGGTGAAGCGGGCCTGGGCCAGGCTGCGCGCTTCGAAGGCGGGTTCGTTGTGGAGGGTGGCCAGCACCACCGGCAGGTTGCGCATTACCGCGCCGTTGCCGGCATCGCCATCGCCTGCCGGGCCGGCGAAGGAGCCATCCGCCATGTAGCGCCGGATGCCGCGCCGGCAGGTGTTGCCGCAATCGACGGGCTTGCTGCGCAGCCAGGCTACGTAGGACTCGGCGACGGCCTTCATGCACCAGCCGTCGGCCTCGAGGATGGCCTTGCCGAGGGCCAGGCACATGGTGGTGTCGTCGGTGACCTGGCCGGGGGCGAGCTTGAGCCAGCCGCCGCCGCTCATGTGGCGGTGCACACCGAACTGGGCGACGATCTCCCGCGGTGTCATGAACTCGGTGGTGGCGCCAAGGGCGTCGCCGATGGCCAGTCCCAGGTAGGCGCCGAGGGCCTTGTCGAGCAGGCTGCCGGGGCGCAGGCCGGCGGGCAGCGTAAAGGTGCGCGGGCGCAGGAGGAGGGCGTCAAGCATAGCGGGCCACCACTTCGTATTCGCCGCCGATCACCAGCACTTCACTCTCGCCGGCCAGCGGCACGCCGGGCAGCAGATCGGGAAAGAACAGGATCTTCACCACCGGCACCCGCGCTTCGAGAATCCAGTCGCCGAACTCGTCGGCCCGTTCGCGGGAGGTGGAGAAGGACACCACGTTGTTGAGGCGTAGTACGCAGGTCCGGTCGCGCCGGTCGCCGGCTATCACGCGCTGTTCGGTGAAGTCGTTGATGCCGCGCCACAGGGTGACGTGGCCGCGGGCGGGCAGGCCAAAGTTCTGGATCGCCCATTGGCAATATTCGAAGAGCAGGTCGAGTTGCTGATGGATGCAGTTGTTGTGGAAGCGGCTGCCGCCCTTTTCCTCGATGTAGGTGATCCACGCCGGGGAGGGGAAGCGTCCGAGGGGGGCCTTGTGAAAGGTCGGCACCAGCCCGAAGCGGCTCTCGGCCCAGCCTTTCAGTACCGCCCCGGCGGCGGAGTTGGAGTCCAGCCCCCAGCCCTGCAGCAGCTTGAGGTAGCTGGAACGGTGGCGGGCCCGCGGTAGCGCGCGGGTGCCCGGCTCGGGCGGGGTGAGGCCGAAGACGATTTCCATGAAGTGCCGAAACACGATGGATGCAGCCGCCAGGTTGTCGGCGCCCTCGAGCAGCCGGAACAGGCCGCGATGGGTTTCGCGGACGCCGGCGATGGAGAGCGGCCGGGGATGGGTGTTGAAGGCGGTGGCGCCGAGCAGCCCGACCGGCAAGCCGACCAGGTTGGTCGTGTACCAGCGGTCGGGCTCGGTGCCCCGTCCGTCTCCGGCCCAGTCTTCGGCCACCGCCCCGCGGCGGGGCGACGGCTCGTTCATCGCTTGTGCTCCGGTGGGCCGGATCAGACCGGGCGGTTGGCGCCAAGGTCGCGGATCGGGCCCATGATCTTGAGGCCTTCTTCGTAGCTCAGCGGGGTGTAGCTGGCCGAGAACTTGGTGGCGGCGTTGGCCACGGCGTCGAGCTTGCCGGCGGTATCGAATTTCTTGAGATCGATCTTCTCCAGGTAGAAGAGGTCGAGGGTCTCGTTGTAGACGGTGGCCTCGTCGATGGGCAGCACGCTGTAGGTGATGTCGCCCATTTTGACGGTGTACTTCTTCGACAGGTCCATGTTGTCGCAGAAGACGATGTACTTGCCGGTCGGGGTGAAGTAGGGACCCATCACCTCGTGGACCAGCGCCAGGTATTCGAAGGACAGCAGGAAGCTGGTGAAGAAGGGAATGGTTGCGCCGTCATCACAGACCATCATGACCTGGTCGGTGCAGATTTCCGGCGGGCGCTTTTCGTCGGCGAACTGCTCGGCAAACTTCAGCGCGACGTCGCCACGAAAGCCGTAGCGGCCGGCTTTCTTGGTTTCTCCCTTGAATACCGGATTAAGCAGACGGCCCTTTTCGTCGAGGTCGAGGATGGCATTAGTGAGAGTGGTGGTCATGGCTGCTTCCTTTGTCATTGCGGATGAAATCGGCGGTCTTGAGGAACGCGCGGGTGAGTTGATTCTTGAGTTCCGGGTCAGCGACCAACTCGTCGAGTGCGCCGGTCATGCAGCGCATCCAGGCGTCCCGTTCGGCAGCGCCGATGGGGAAGGGCAGGTGCTTGCGGCGCAGGCGCGGGTGGCCGCGTTCGGCGGAGTACACCTGCGGCCCGCCGGTCCATTCGGTGAGGTAGCGCACCAGCACTTCCTTGACCGGGGCCAGGTTGGGGCCGTGCATGGCGCGAATGCCCGCCGCCTCGGGGAGGCTGTCCATCAGCGCGTAAAAGCGTTCAACCAGTTGCTCGATGACGGCAATGCCACCCAGCTGGGCGAAATGGGGATTGCCGTCGCCGGGTTCCGAAGCCACCGAGGGGGCGGGGAGCGCCTGCGCCACCGGCGCCGGTTCGCCATACAGGGGCACCGCCCAGCCGTCGCGGGACAGATAGCCGACCACGACCCGGTCGGGACACGGGGGCTGGGTTTCGGGGGCGGCGGAGGCGCGCTTGTTCATGGTGATCGCTCCTGGCATGTCGCGGGGGGCGCCGGGGCCGAAGAGCCCGACAGTCGCCTGTTCATTCTTCTATAGGCAATTGTTGTGCCGCGTCCCGAAACACCCCGGCCTTTTGGGATAAACGCTTATCCGTCAAGGGCTTGGCGGTGTCTGCCGGCTTTTGGAGGGTGACCACTGAAGGATTGCAGGACCTGTGTCATTCCTGACAGCGCTGGGGCCTTTGTCGTATTCCACACAAAGTCCGGAATCCCTTTTGGATACCTCTATTTTTTATTATTTTTCTTTTTAAACAGTGGCTTGCGCATTTTTTTCGAATCTGGCACGGCGATTGCTGAATGCTTGTCGCACCGATCAAGGCTTGCCGCAGCGTGTGAATACGAAGAGCAAAACTGACACGAAGGCTGCATTCCGGTTGCAAGGTAAATGGGTCCCAACACCCGGAATTCGTCAGTGCTGAAAACAACCGTTCTATTCATCCAGGAGATCTGAACATGGCTGCACTTCGTCAAATTGCCTTCTACGGCAAAGGTGGTATCGGTAAATCCACCACCTCCCAGAACACCCTCGCCGCGCTGGCCGAAATGGGTCAGAAGATCCTGATCGTCGGCTGCGATCCGAAGGCCGACTCGACCCGCCTGATTCTCCACGCCAAGGCCCAGGACACCGTTCTGTCCCTGGCTGCCGAAGCCGGTTCGGTGGAGGACCTGGAAATCGAGGACGTCCTGAAAGTGGGTTATCGCGACATCCGTTGCGTCGAGTCCGGTGGCCCGGAACCCGGCGTCGGTTGTGCCGGTCGCGGTGTGATCACCTCGATCAACTTCCTTGAGGAAAACGGTGCTTACGACGGCGTCGATTACGTCTCCTACGACGTGCTCGGTGACGTGGTGTGTGGTGGTTTCGCGATGCCGATTCGCGAAAACAAGGCTCAGGAAATCTACATCGTCATGTCCGGCGAAATGATGGCCATGTACGCCGCCAACAACATCTCGAAGGGCATTCTGAAGTACGCCAACTCGGGTGGCGTGCGTCTGGGCGGGCTGGTCTGCAACGAGCGCCAGACCGACAAGGAACTGGAACTGGCCGAGGCCCTGGCCGGCAAGCTGGGCACCAAGCTGATCCACTTCGTACCCCGCGACAACATCGTCCAGCACGCCGAACTGCGCCGCATGACGGTCATCGAGTACGCCCCGGAATCGAAGCAGGCCGCCGAGTACCGCACCCTGGCCCAGAAGGTTCACAACAACGCCGGCAACGGGACCATCCCGACGCCGATCACGATGGATGAACTCGAAGACCTGCTGATGGACTTCGGGATCATGAAGAAGGAAGACGAGTCCGTCATCGGCAAGGCAGCCGTCGCGGCCTGACCCGTCGAGAGTCGAGGGTCGAGAGTCGGTGCTGGTTGCGCCGGCTCTCCTCCGGTGCCTTCGGGCAGCGGCCGACAAGGCCTGTTCCCGGCTCTCCGCTCTCTACTCTCGACCCACTTTGATTAAATGACAGGAGCGATGAAATGAGCCTGACCGTTGATGAAAACAAGGCACTGATCGAAGAGGTGCTCAAGGCCTATCCGGAAAAAACCGCCAAGAAGCGTGCCAAGCATCTGGGCACTTTCGAGGAGGGCAAGCCGGATTGCGGCGTGAAGTCCAACATCAAGTCCCTGCCGGGCGTGATGACGATTCGTGGCTGTGCTTACGCCGGTTCCAAGGGCGTGGTGTGGGGCCCGATCAAGGACATGATCCACATTTCCCACGGCCCGGTGGGCTGTGGCCAGTATTCCTGGGCCTCGCGGCGCAACTACTACATCGGCGAAACCGGCATCGACACTTTCGGGACGATGCAATTCACGTCCGACTTCCAGGAGAAGGACATCGTTTTTGGCGGTGACAAGAAGCTGGAAAAGATCATCGACGAAATCGAGGTGCTGTTCCCGCTGAACAAGGGCATCACGATCCAGTCGGAATGCCCGATCGGCCTGATCGGCGACGACATCGAAGCGGTGTCGAAGAAGAAGGCCAAGGAGTACGTCGGCAAGACCATCGTGCCGGTGCGCTGCGAAGGTTTTCGTGGTGTCAGCCAGTCCCTTGGCCACCACATTGCCAACGATGCGGTGCGTGACTGGATCTTCGACAAGGTGGATCCGAACAAGAACACCTTCGAGGCGACGCCCTACGACGTGGCCATCATCGGCGACTACAACATCGGTGGCGATGCCTGGTCGAGCCGCATCCTGCTCGAAGAAATGGGCCTCCGCGTGATCGCCCAGTGGTCGGGTGACGGCACCATCGCCGAGCTGGAGAACACCCCGAAGGCCAAGCTCAACGTGCTGCACTGCTACCGCTCGATGAACTACATCAGCCGGCACATGGAAGAGAAGTACGGGATCCCCTGGGTCGAGTACAACTTCTTCGGCCCGTCGATGATCGAGAAGAGCCTGCGCGAGATTGCCAGCCACTTCGACGACACCATCAAGGCCAATACCGAAGTGGTGATCGCCAAGTACCGGGCCATGGTCGACGAGGTCATCGCCAAGTACAAGCCGCGCCTTGAAGGCAAAAAGGTGATGCTCTTTGTCGGCGGTCTGCGCCCGCGTCACGTCATTGGCGCCTACGAGGATCTGGGCATGGAAGTGGTCGGTACCGGCTACGAATTCGGCCACGGCGACGACTACCAGCGCACCACGCACTACGTGAAGGACGGCACGCTGATCTACGACGACGTGACCGGCTACGAGTTCGAGAAGTTCGTCGAGAAGGTCCAGCCCGACCTGGTCGGCTCCGGCATCAAGGAAAAGTACATTTTCCAGAAGATGGGCGTGCCTTTCCGCCAGATGCACAGCTGGGACTACTCCGGCCCGTATCACGGCTACGACGGTTTCGCGATCTTCGCCCGTGACATGGATATGGCGATCAACTCGCCGGTCTGGGGCCTCACCAAGGCTCCGTGGAAGAAGGCTGCCTAAGGCTGCTTCCGGGCGGGGCCCTGGCCCCGCCGCCCCGCCCTGATTACTGATTCAAGGAGTGCTGACATGCCCCAAAACGTCGAAAAGGTTCTTGACCACGAAACCCTGTTCCGCGAGCCGGAATACAAGGCCATGTTCGAGAACAAGCGGACCAACTTCGAGTTCCGCGTGCCCGCCGAAGATCTGGCCAACCAGATCGCCTACACCAAGAGCTGGGAATACCGGGAGAAGAACTTTGCCCGTGAAGCCCTGACGGTCAACCCCGCCAAGGCCTGCCAGCCGCTCGGCGCGGTGTTTGCCGCTGTCGGCTTCGAGAAGACCCTGCCTTTCGTGCATGGCTCCCAGGGTTGCGTGGCTTACTACCGCTCCCACTTTTCGCGTCACTTCAAGGAACCGACCTCCTGTGTCAGCTCCTCGATGACCGAGGATGCGGCGGTGTTCGGCGGTCTCAACAACATGATCGACGGCCTCGCCAACACCTACAACCTCTACAAGCCCGAGATGATCGCCGTGTCGACCACCTGCATGGCCGAGGTGATTGGTGACGACCTGGACGCCTTCATCAAGACGTCCAAGCAGAAGGGCTCCATTCCGGCCGAGTTCGACGTGCCTTTCGCCCACACCCCGGCCTTCGTCGGCAGCCACATCACCGGCTACGACAACGCGCTGCAGGGCATCATCAAGTACTTCTGGGACGGCAAGGCCGGCCAGGGCACGGCCCTGACCCGCGTGCCGAATGAGTCGATCAACTTCATCGGCGGCTTCGACGGCTTCGTGTGCGGCAACCTGCCGGAAATCCGCCGCATGCTCGGCCTGATGGGCGTCGATCACACCGTGTTGTGCGATCCGTCCGACGTGTGGAACACCCCCACCGACGGCGAATTCCGTATGTTTGACGGGGGTACCAGCAAGGCCCAGGTCGAGGCTGCGATCAACGCCAAGGCCACCATCAGCTTCCAGGGCTACTCCACCGAGAAGACCATGAAGCTGATCAAGGAGCACGGTCACGAAACCGTTTCCTTCAACCATCCGATGGGCGTCACCGGCACCGATGCCTTCCTGATGAAGGTCTCGGAAATCACCGGCAAGCCGATTCCGCCGGAGCTTGAGCGCGAGCGCGGCCGTCTGGTGGACGCCATCGCCGACAGCCAGGCCCACCTGCACGGCAAGCGCTTTGCCCTGTACGGTGATCCGGACCTGATGCTGGGGATGACCGCCTTCCTGCTCGAACTCGGCGCCGAGCCGGTTCATGTGCTCTCCACCAACGGCGACGCCGAGTGGGGTCGCAAGGTTCAGGCCCTGCTCGATGCCAGCCCCTTCGGCAAGAACTGCAAGGCTTACCCCAAGGCCGACCTGTGGCACATGCGCTCCCTGCTCTTCACCGAGAAGGTGGATTTCCTGATCGGCAACACCTACGGCAAGTACCTGGAGCGCGATTGCGGCACGCCGCTGATCCGCCTGGGCTTCCCGATCTTCGATCGCCACCATCATCACCGCTTCCCGATCTGGGGTTACCAGGGCGGCCTGCGCGTGCTGACCATGCTGCTCGACGAGTACTTCGAGGCTCTCGATGCCAACACCATGGGCATCGGAACCACCGACTACTCCTACGACATCATCCGCTGAGCGGCGCGGAAAGGGAGGCCTGCGGGCCTCCCTTTTTTTAACTATCGGACAAAGGCAAAAGCCATCATGGCCAACATTACTTTCAGCTCGCCCAAGATGAAGAAGGACGTCACGGTTTACGCGACGGCCGGCGACACCCACACCCTCCTGCTGATCGCCCAGAACAACAAGATTCCCGTCGAGTTCGAATGCGAAAACGGCGAATGCGGTTCCTGTTGCGTCGAGGTCCAGATCCTTTCCAACAAGACCCCGATGGGGATCGCCCTGACCGAAAAGGAGAAGGTTGCCCTGCGCCTGGCCGGCAAGATCACCAAGGAGCAGATCGCCGACGCCGAGGAGAAGGATCTGCCGCCGCCGTACCGGCTGGCCTGCCAGTTCATCGCCCGCAACGAAGACGTGCTGGTCAAGTTCTGAACCCTCCGCCTCCCGCGTCGCGCCCACGGCGTGCCGGAGGCGGAGCCAAGTCCGCATCCTGATTCTTATCCCGCGAGGGGCCCGCCATGCCGATCTACGATTTTCACTGCCTCGCCTGCGACCGCGTCTTCGAGCGGATCGTCCGCGCCGACGTCCTGCCGGCGTGTCCCCACTGCGCTGCCGAACAGGTTGAAAAGCTCGTCTCTATGCCTGCCGCCCCCGGCAAGTCCGCCGGCATTATCGCCAGCGCCCGCCGCCGGGCGGCGCAGGAAGGGCATCTGAGCAATTTCGGGTCGTCCGGCAAGGCGGGTAAAACCTAGCCGAACGCCTTGCCTCAGTGGGCTTCTGCCACCCGGGCGGCCTGGATCATGTCGGCTTCGTTCGCTTTTCCGCCGTTGAAATACAGGTTCAGTGCCACGGCAAAAATCGAGGTCAGGAGAATTCCCGATTCGAGCAGCGGGTGCAGGCTGTGGGCCATTTGCTGCGCCCAGCGGGGCGCCACGAGGGGAATCATGCCGGCCCCGATGGAGATTGCGACGATGTAGAGATTGTTGCGGTTGGTCTTGAAATCCACGTTGGCAAGAATGCGGATGCCGGTTGCCGCGACCATCCCGAACATCACCAGGCCGGCGCCGCCCAGTACGAAGGCGGGCACCGATTCAACCAGCGCGGCCATCTTGGGGAGCAGGCCGAGCACCAGCATGATCAGGCCGGCAGCCACGCACACCCAGCGGCTCTTGATCCCGGTGACGCCGACCAGGCCGACGTTCTGCGAGAAGCTGGTGTAGGGGAACGTATTGAAGAGGCCGCCGATCAGGGTGCCCAGACCGTCGGTACGCAGGCCGGCGGACAGGTCGCGCTGGCTGATGCGGCGCCCGGTGATTTCCGACAGGGCCAGGAACATGCCGGTCGATTCGATCATCACGACGATCATCACCAGTGTCATTGTCAGCACCATCACCCCGTCGAAGGTTGGCAGGCCGAAGGCGAAGGGGGTGACAACATCGAACCAGGGCGCCTTGGCGACCTTGTCGAACTGCATCTTGCCCAGCCCGACCGCCACGAAGCAGCCGCCGATGATGCCCAGCAGTACCGCAATGTTGGACACGAAGCCCTTGCCGTAGCGCACCAGCAGCAGAATGACGGCGAGCACGAAAGCCGCCACACCCATGTTGTCGAGGGCGCCGTAGCTCGGGTTGTCCTTCATCGGCACCGGCCCCGGCAGCTTCATCTCGGGCAGCGTGGCGCCCGGCGGAAGGCTGGCGGCAGCGGCATCGGCGCTTGCCCTGGCCTTGTCCACCATGGCGACCAGCTTGGGCACATCGACACTCTGGGCCTGGGGAGCCGGCCCGCCCATCGCCCAGCCAATGCCAACGCGCATCAGGCTGATGCCGATGACGGCGATGATGGTGCCGGTGACGACCGGCGGGAAGAAGCGCAGCAGGCGGCTCATCAGCGGGGCGATGGCCATCGAGATGAGGCCTGCGCCGATGATGGCCCCGAAGATTGCCCGGGCGCCTTCGGGGCCGCCCTGCACATTGGCCATCGCCACCATCGGCCCGACCGCGGCGAAGGTGACACCCATCATGACCGGCAGCTTGATGCCGAAGTAGCGGCCAAAACCCAGCGACTGGATCAGGGTTACCAGCCCGCAACAGAAGAGGTCCGCCGAAATCAGCATGGCGACCTGCTCGGGGCTGAGCTTGAGCGCGCGACCGACGATCAGCGGCACGGCTACCGCACCTGCATACATCACCAGTACGTGCTGAAGACCGAGGGTGAACAGGCGGCCGGTGGGCAGGCGCTCATCGACTGCGTCGCCCCCGGTGGCGGTGGTTGTCCTGGAATACTCCGACATGACTTGCTCCTTGATTGCGGTGAATGGCAAACGGGATTGGCGCTGGGTGCCGGACTGCTGACCGACCAGGCTGTTCCAAACCCTTCAAGGTAAGCAATGCAAAAACCAAGCCATGTAGAAAATGGTGCTGTTTTGGCTTTAATTTCGCTAAACGTCGCTTATTGTTGCTTTAACGTGCTTCATTAAGGTGCTGTCGGCACCAAGCCTGGGCACGCTGCCGGAATCAGCCCCGGAAGAGCGAGTTGCACCTCGTCGCAGTTGGGCGCATTGCCACTGCGGTCGACGACGAGAAAGTCGCTGACGGTGTCGAGGGCCAGCAACGGGTGGTGCCACACGCCGGGCGCGTAGTTGACCCCCTGGTCGCCGCGAGCCGCAAAAACCCGCAAATCCTGTGCGCCGGGAGCCGTGCCAGCCGGGGCCACCACCACCAGGTAGGGGCGGCCGGACAGGGGCACGAAGGCCTGGCTGCCAAGGGGGTGGCGTTCCATCATTTTCACCTTGAAAGGCAGCGTGCGCGGCTGGCCGCGGAAAATCGAGACGACCACCCGGCCGTCAGGCCCCGCGTCGATGCCGGCCAGGTCGTGGTAGCGCTCGGTGTTGCCGGCGTTGATCGTGAAGTGGCGCACCGCGTCGCTGGCTTCGATCACGTCGCCAAAAGGCGCGAAGGCTTCGCGTGTGAGGGGCTCGGGTGTCAGGGGAAACATCGTCATGGCCGACCTCAGCGCGCCACCTTGCCCCACAGGCGCAGGCGCGACACGCCGCCGTCGGGGAAGATGTTGAAGCGCACGTGGGTGATCGGGCCGAGTTGAGCGACTTGCTCGGTAAAGCTGTGTACCGCGTCCATCGAGAGCTTCTGCTCAGGCAGCAAGGTTTGCCAGAACAGGCTCTGGGTGGTGATCGAACGGTCGGTGCCGCCGGTGACGAATGCGGCCTGGATCGCGCAGCGGTCCGGGTAGTTGCCCTTGAAGAAGGCGGTGTCCACTTCGATCTTTTCGATGCTGCCGGCGGCGCCCAGTTCGAGCACGCACCAGTCGTTGCCGGGTTCGCGCCGCCGCCGGGTTTCCCAGCCGTCGCCCATGTTCTGGCCACGGCCGGGCAGCAGCAGCGCAGAGACGCTGGAGCCGAAGCTGGCATCGTTCCACGACACAGCGCGGCCGCCGTTCTCTACCGCCACGAGGTCCATCAGTTGGTCGCCGGACAGGCTTTCGAGCCCGCCGACCGGGCGGCCATAGACACGCAGGCGGGCGATGCCGCCGTCAGGGAAGATGTTGACGCGCAGGTGGGTCCAGGCATCGTTGCTGGTGCATTCGAGGAGGTGATGACTGCTCGGGCCGAGGGTGCTGGCCGGCAGGATTTCGGTCCAGCTGGCGGCCTGGAGGGCATCCATCTCGTCGCTCAGCGATACCGTGGCCTCGATGGAAACCGCTGGCGGGTAGTTGCCGGTGAAGTGGCTGGTATCCACGTCGAAACCGCGGATCACGCCCTTCACGCCAAGCTTTACCAGCGCCCAGTCGTGGCCGGCGACGCGCTTGCGGCGGGATTCCCAGCCGTCCATCCACTTGCCGTTGGTGTCGTATTTGCCGGGCACGAACTGGGCCGGCTCCGGATTGAGCATGCGTGCAACTTCGGCGAAAAAATCGTCGGAGGCACCGAGCGTCCGCGCACCGAGGCGTGGGCTGGCGAGGTCGACGGAACGCTGCGCCCACTCGGGCAGGTCGGCGGGCGGGGCAAAGACGGGGGCGCCGGGGGTATGGCTGGCCATGGGTGGGGCTCCTTGGGTTCTCTAGCGGGCTTGGGGGCTGAATGGATGGTGTTCGATCCAGTGGCGGGCGATGTCGACGCGGCGACACACCCATACCCGGTCGTGCTTTTCGATGTGATCGAGAAAGCGCTGCAGCGCCTTGAAGCGCGCAGGCCGGCCGAGCAGGCGGCAGTGCATGCCCACGCTGAGCATCGCCGGGCGTTCGTCGCCCTCGGCGTACATCACGTCGAAGGCGTCGCGCAGGTAGTCGAAAAACGCGTCCCCGTGGGAAAAACCCTGGGGCAGCGCAAAGCGCATGTCGTTGGTGTCGAGGGTGTAGGGCACGACGAGGTGCGGGGTGGTGCTGCCGTCGCTTTTTGTGACCTCGGTCCACAGGGGCAGGTCGTCGCCGTAGTAATCGGAGTCGTACAGAAAGCCACCGTGGTCGGCGACCAGGCGCCGGGTGTTGGGCGAGTCGCGGCCGGTGTACCAGCCCAGCGGCCGTGCGCCGGTGAGGCGCTCGATGATCGCCATGCCGGTCTGCAGGTGTTCGCGCTCGACGGCTTCGTCCACGTTCTGATAGTTGAGCCAGCGCCAGCCGTGGCAGGCGATTTCGTGGCCGAGTTCGGTGAAGGCGGCGGTGAGTTCCGGGTGGCGCTCGAGTGCCATCGCCACACCAAACACCGTCAGTGGCAGCCCGCGGCGTTCGAACTCGCGCAGGAAGCGCCACACGCCGACCCGCGAGCCGTATTCGTAGACGCTTTCCATCGACAGGTGGCGTGCCGGGTAGCTGGGCGGGTTGAACAGTTCGGACAGGAACTGCTCGCTGCCGGCGTCGCCGTGCAGCACGCAGTTTTCGCCGCCTTCCTCGTAGTTCAGCACGAACTGCACGGCGATCCGGGCGCCCCCCGGCCAGTTGGCGTGGGGCGGATTGCGGCCGTAGCCGACGAGGTCACGCGGATAAGTGGGATCCATCGTCATGGTGTCGCTCCTTGCAGGGGCTCAGGCCAGCATTGCGTCGAGACGAAAACGGGCGATCCGGCCGATTTGTGTGAGGCAGGCGCGGAATTCGGTGGCCCGGTCATGCTGCAGGCGGGCTTCAACGGCCTCCATGATCTGGTAGCGGGACAGCCCTTTGACGGCAATCACGAAGGGAAAGCCGAAGCGTTCCCGGTAAGTGGCGTTGAGCTGGCGCAGGCGCTGGATTTCGTCGGCGCTGCACTGGTCGAGACCGGCGCCTTTTTGCTCGCCGGTGGAGGCGCTGGTGAGGGTGCCGGCAGCGGCTTCCTTGCCGGCCAGCTCCGGGTGGGCACAAATCAGGCCGAGCTGTTCGGCTTCGCTGGCGGCATCGACGACAGCGACCATCGCGGCGTGCAGGGCCTCGATGCTGGTGAAGGGGCGGGCCGCCCAGGCGCGTTCGGCAATCCACGGGGAGTGCTCGAAGATGTCGCCGAGGCGGGTCGCGAAGTCGGGCCGGGGCAGGGCCGAGAGGGCGGCCAGGGTGGGGCGGGGAGTCGGGTTCGGAGTCATGTCGGGCGTATCCGGGCGATCAGTGGTCGAGCGGCGCACCTTGCGCCTGCCAGGTGACGATCAGTGTGCGCTCGTCGGCGGTGATGCCGGTAAGGTTGCCGAGGGGCATGTAGCCGCTGCCCACCGTTTCGGCCATCTTGGCGGCGTGCTGGGCGATTTGCGTGGGGGTTTGCAACACGACGCCCTTGGGAGGCTGGGCGAAACCGGGCTGGGTCGGGGCGGCCGCGTGGCAGGTGACGCAGCGCTTCTCGACAATCTGTGCGACGGCGCTGAAGGCCACCTTGTCGGTACCGGCGGCGATGGGCCTGGGGGCCATCAGCACGATCAGCAGGGCGAGCAGGGCGACGCCGGCGGCCGGCAGCCACCACTTGACCTGACCCCGGTGGCGCAGCACGAAGAACTGGCGGATGAGCACCCCGGCCAGCATCATGACGATGAGGACCAGCCAGCTGTTCGGGTGCGAATAGGTCATCGGATAGTGGTTGCTGATCATGATGAACAGCACCGGCAGCGTGAAGTAGGTGTTGTGCACCGAGCGCTGCTTGCCCACCTGCCCGGGGCGCGAATCCACCGGCTGACCGCTGCGGATCTGGTCGACCATGCGTTTCTGGCCGGGGATGATGTGGATGAAGACGTTGGCGACCATCATCGTGCCGAGCATGGCACCCACGTGGATATATGCGCCGCGGGCCGAGAAGATTTGGTGCAGGAGCCAGTCGGCGGCGACCACCAGCACAAACACCAGCAGCGCCAGCACGCCGTCGCGGCCCATCAGGCTGCGGCACAGGGCGTCGTAGATCAGCCAGCCGACGGTGAGGAAGGTCACCGAAATACCGATTGCCGCAGGCTGCGACAAGTCCATGACGCGGGTGTCGATCAGGTGGGTGGTGGCGCCGATCCAGTACATCACCGCCAGCAGGCTCATGCCCGACAGCCAGGTGGTGTAGGCCTCCCACTTGGACCAGTGCAGGTCGTGGGTGAGGGGCTCGCCCTGGGGGCCGGTGAGAAATTTCTGGCTGCAGTAGAAGCCGCCGCCATGCACTGCCCACAGTTCGCCAAACACGCCGCGCCTGCTGTCCTCGGGCTTCTTCGGCGGCCGCAGGGAGTTGTCGAGCATCACGAAGTAGAACGAGGCGCCAATCCACGCGATGCCGGTGATCAGGTGCAGCCAGCGCAGCAGCAGGTTGGCCCAGTCGAGGAGATAGCTTTCCATGGTGTATCGGTTCCGGATCAGCTGCCGCGGTAGGTGGAGTAGCTCCACGGGGAAACGAGGAGCGGCACGTGGTAGTGCTGGGCCGGATCGGCCACGCCGAAGCGCAGCACGACTTCATCGACGAAGGGCGGTTCGGGCAGGCCGGGGTCCTGGGCGCGGAAGTAGTCACCGGCGGCAAAGACGATTTCGTAGCGGCCTTGCTCGAAAGCCGCACCTTCCAGCAGCGGTGCGTCGCAGCGGCCGTCCTGGTTGGTAAGGGTACGCAGCAGCTCGCGGCGTCCGCCGTCGAGGCGGAACAGGGTGATCGCGAGGCCGGCGCCGGGCTTGCCCCTGGCGGTGTCGAGCACGTGGGTGGTGAGTCGTCCCATGGTTTTTTCTCCTGAAAATCGTTGTCGGTGCGGCTTGTCTCAGGCCAGTCCGGCCTTGCACAGCAGGTCGTGGCTGAGTGCGTTGTGACGCTCGATCAGCGGCCCCAGGTCGAGGCCGGGCAGGCGCCCGTCTTCGACGATGATGCGGCCATTGATGATGGATAACCAGGCACTGGCCGGGGCGCAGGTGAGCAGCGCGGCAAGCGGGTCGCCAAGGGCGCCGGCATGACCCAGGTCATCGACGCGGAAGGCCACCAGGTCGGCGGCCTTGCCGGCTTCGAGGCTGCCGATGTCGTCCCGGTTGAGAGTGCGGGCGCCGCCGAGGGTGGCCAGGTCGAGGGCTTCGCGGGCTGAGAAGCGCGCTGCGTCCGACTCGAAACCCGGCCAGCCGACCCGCTGCAGCAGCATCGCCTGGCGCGCTTCGCCCAGCATGTGGTTGCCGTCGTTGCTGGCCGAGCCGTCCACGCCCAGCCCGACGCGCACGCCGGCATCCTGCATGGCGCGCACCGGGGCAATGCCGGAGGCGAGGATCATGTTGCTGCTCGGGCAGTGGCAGACACCGGTGCAGGTGTGGGCCAGGCGGCCGATCTCGCCGGCGTCGGGGTGGACCATGTGGGCGAACCACACGTCGGGGCCGAGCCAGTCGACGGATTCGGCGTAGTCGATGGGGCGCATGCCGAAGCGCTCGACGCAGTAGCGGTCCTCGTCGAGGGTTTCGGCGAGGTGGGTGTGCAGGCCGACTCGATGATGGCTGCGGGCCAGTCGGGCCGATTCGCGCATCAGGTCGCCGCTGACGCTGAAGGGCGAGCACGGGGCGAGTCCGATGCGCAGCATGGAATGGGCTGCGGGGTCGTGCCAGGTGTCGATGAGGCGCTGCGAGTCGGCCAGGATGTCGCCCTCCCGTTCGACCAGTGTGTCGGGTGGCAGGCCGCCGGCCGATTCGCCGACACTCATGCTGCCGCGGGTGGGGTGGAAGCGCACGCCCATCTCCCGGGCGGCCTCGATCTCATCGTCGAGGCGGCAGCCGTTGGGAAACAGATAGAGGTGATCGGCCACCGTGGTGGCACCGGAAAGCAGCAGTTCGGCCAGCGCGATTTGCGTGCTTACCCGTACGGCTTCGGGCGTCAGGCCGGCCCACACCCGGTAGAGCATCTTCAGCCAGTCGAAAAGGGCCAGGCCCTTGGCGGTGCCGATGCTGCGGGTCAGCGTCTGGTACATGTGATGGTGGCAATTGACCAGCCCGGGCACGACCACGCAGCCGCTCGCGTCGAGGGTGCGCGTGGGCGAGTGCTCGGGGTGCCGGGCGAGCCACGCATCGAGTTCGGCGGTGCTGCCGACCTGCAGGATGCGCGAGCCTTCGGTCAGCACGGCACCGTCGCGGATTTCCCGGCGGTCGGCGTTCTGGGTGGCCAGGACCATGGCCCGGCGCAGGTAAAGGCGTTCGACCATCATGTCACTCCGCGGTGATGACACCGTAACGCAGCTTTTCGTCCTTCAGGTAGCGCCGGTAGGCCAGCGACATGCGATCGCAGCTTGCCGAGACCTCGGCGCCCGCGACAAGCGGCAGGCGCAGCGGCTGCTGGTTTTCGACGATGGGCTTGTCCTGCAGGAAAATGGTGTCCTGAAACTGGCGCAGGGCCTCGTCGCTTTGTTCGAAATTGGTCATCGCCAGAATGATCCAGGCCCGCGTGGTGGTTTCGGTGAGCGGCTGCAGGTGCAGGCCGATGGCCTCGCGGAAGCTGTCCTGGGATTGGGGTTCCTTGGTCAGGATGGCGGTCAGCGGGCGCACCACGCGGTAGGTGTATTCCACGTCACCGCCCTCGGTGGCGAGGCTGTTGGGGCGGGGCTGCCAGGCGTAGCAGCCGGTGGCGCGGATGCCGCGGCCGTACTCGGCGTCGTCGAAAGCATTCACTTCGTAATCGCGGATCGCCGTCATCGCCCTGTCGCCGAGGATGCCTTCATGCACATAGGCGAAGTGCGCCATGTCGAGGAAGTTCTCGATGATGCGCGGTGCGCTGCTGAGTACCTCGTAGGGGCCGCACCACACCTTGCGCAGGCGCGCGTCGGCCAGTTCGGGGAAGGCGGGTACTGCGTTGGCCGGCGTGCCCAGGCAGACCCAGATCAGGCCGTGGCATTCCTGCACCGCGAAGCGCGTGACGCGGGCCTTCAACTGCGCGTCCTGCAGTGCGGGCAATGCCGGAATGTGCCGGCAGTGGCCGTCAATGCCAAAAGACCAGCCGTGATAGGGGCAGTGCAGGCGGTCGTCCTCCAGCTGGCCCATCGACAGTTTCATCCCCCGATGCGGACAGCGGTCTTCCCAGGCGTGCACGGCGCCGTTGCTGTCGCGCCACACGACGAGGGAAAGGTCGAGCAACTGGGTCGGCAGTTGCTGTCCGGCAGCCAGCCCGGCGGCAATTCCGACCGGGTGCCAGTCGTTGAGGATTGCGGGGTCACGCAGAGGCGAATTCATCATGGTCTTTCGTTGAGTACCGGGATCGAACCAGGGCGGGGCCGATGTCGCCGGCCCCGCCCTGCGCAGGCTTATTTCGGCACGCTGCCTTCGACGCCCTGGACGTAGTAGTTCAACGACAGCAGTTCCTTGAGCGGCATCACGGCGCCGGCGGCCACCTTGATGGCGCCGGACTGATCCTTCAGCGGGCCCTGGAAGGGATGGAACTTGCCTTCCGCGATGAGCTTCTTCTTCTCGTTGAAGAGTGCCGCCGCATCGGCCGGGACGACCGGGTTCAGCGGTGCCATGCGCACCATGCCTTCGGCCAGGCCGCCCCGCACTTCACGGGGCTTCCAGGTGCCGGCCAGCACGGCCTTGGCGGTATCGGTGTAGTAGCCGCCCCATTCATTGATGTTGGCGGTCAGGTGGGCCTTGGGGGCGAACTTGACCATGTCCGAATCCCAGCCGAAGGCATACACGCCTTTTTCCTGGGCGGCCTGCAGCGCGGCGGGGGAGTCGGTGTTCTGGCTCAGCACGTCGGCCTTCTGGGCGATCAGGGTTTCGGCGGCCTGGCGTTCCTTGGCCGGGTCGTACCAGCTGTTCACCCAGATCACCTTGGTCTTGACGGCCGGATTGACGCTCTGCGCCCCGAGGGTGAAGGCGTTGATGTTGCGCACGACCTCCGGGATCGGGAAGGAGCCGACCACGCCCAGCGTGTTGGTCTTGGTCATCTTGCCCGCCACGACGCCAAGCAGGTAGGCGCCCTCGTAGAAGCGGGTTTCGTAGGTGCCCAGGTTCTTGCCGGTCTTGTAGCCCGTGGCGTGTTCGAAGACCACGCCGGGGAAGTCCTTGGCGACCTTGGCGGTGGGGTTCATGTAGCCGAAGGAGGTGGTGAAGATCAGCTTGTTGCCTTCGGTGGCGAGCTTGCGGATGACGCGCTCGGCGTCAGCGCCTTCGGGCACGTTTTCCACATACGTCGTTTTGATCTTGTTGCCCAGCGCGGCTTCAAGGGCCAGGCGGCCCTGGTCGTGAGCGTAGGTCCAGCCGGCATCGCCGACCGGGCCGACATAGACAAAGCCGATCTTCAGCGGCTCGGCGGCCATGGCTGGGGCGCCGGAGGTCATCAGGGTGGCAGCGCTCAGGCTTGCCAGGGCAAAGAATGTGCGGCGTTTCATGGGGCGTTCTCCTGTGCTCAGAAGTGGTATTCGGCGCGGATCATCGGGGTCTTGGCGAAGGCGCCATCGCCAGCCGGACCGGAGTGGGGGTTGCCGAACTTGTTGCGCCAGTACTGGTATTCGAGGCCGACCTTGAAGGTCTTCTTGCTGGCGCCGATGAGCGGGCTCACGTCGTACATGACCTGCATGTCGATGTTGGTTTCGGCTGCCGTGCCGCCGCCGAATTCATTGGTGCCCTTGGCGGCGATGAAGTTGGCAAAGCCCTCGAAGGACAGTGCCACGCCGGCCACATCGAACGGAATCCCCCAGGCGAGGTTCAGCATGGGATGCACGTCGTAATCGTAGCGCGGGGTGTGGACGCCCGTGTAGCTGTTGTAGGGCGCGTTGCTCTCCCACAGGGCCAGCAGGCTCACATTGAGAAAGCCGGGCACGTTCATCATCAGGGTCGGGCCGGCGACGATCATGCGCTTGCTCGAGTTGTAGCCGGCGTCGTTCTTGGTGTTGAGGTCGAACCCGGCCGTCGCGCCGATGCCGCGCACCGGACCGAAGCTGAAGTTCTTGCCGCTCACCTTGCCGATGTCGAGGGTATGGCGATAGACCACATAGACTTCCTGCGCCCCGCTTGACGAGCCCTTGCTGGCCGGATCCTTGTTGTCGGACAGCAGCATGTCCACATTGAGGAAGTTGGTGCCGTACTTGTAGCCGCTGACGTGGGTCAGGTTGAAGATGTTCTTGGCGATGTCTTCCTTGTTGAAGGGCTCGCCAAAGGTGGTCCCGTAGCGGTATCCGATGGAGGTGTCGCTCCACTCGGCCGCCTGTGCGGCAGAGCCACAGGCAGCCAGGGCGATGGAGAGGGCGAGGCGTTCGAAAGTCCGGCACTTCATGACAGCTCCTTTTGCGTTTGGTGGGTCGCTTGATCGGAATTGTTTTGAATCCAATGTTTCAAGAAATTGGATTCATTCCGTCTTGGCGACACCGCTTGCAAATAGCGGGCCAGCTAAAAGCCGGTACTCGAAAAGAGCTGTTTTCAGCGGGATGCAATGACTTTGGGGATGCCTGTGGCCAGTGGGGAAGGCTGGTTTAACCTTGATGTGAAGCACTATTGTGGGGATTCTGGGTCCGTGCAGGACCTTTTATGGTGCGGTGCAAAAGAAAGTCGGGCGCAAAAAAAGAGGAAGAAGATAGGGGGGTAAATTGTATACAAAAAAATATTTCACTTTCCCGTTTTATCTTTTTTTACTGTCAGAGCGGGGCGTTTGAGGCGTCCGCCGAGCCGGCGGATCAGCCCGACAGGGCTTCGGCCAGGCTGAGCTTCTTTTTCGGCTCGCCGAGGCGCAGGCGCGTCTCGATGGCCTGCAGATGGCTTTCCATCAGCGTCGTGGCTTCCTCGGCACGGCCAGCCTCCATCAGTTGAACGAGATGCTCATGCTCGTCATCGGCGCACATGGGCGCTCCGCCCGTGTCGTAGAGGGCAATGATGAGGGAGCAGCGCGACACCAGTTCGCTCATGAAGCGCTGCAGGACCGTGTTGCCCGCCAGTTCTGCCAGCAGCAGGTGGAATTCGCCGCCGAGGCGGATCCAGTTGGGGCGATCGCCCGCGTGAAGGGCCTGATGTTCGGCCTGGATGGCCAGGCGCAGACGTGTCAGGGCCGCCGGTCCGGCGTTGCGGATGACCAGTGGCACGATCTCGCGCTCGATGGCCCGGCGGGCGGCGAAGACTTGTCGCGCCTCGTCCGGCGACGGTGAGGCCACCACCGCCCCCCGGTTGGGGCGCAGTTCAATGATGTGTTCGTGGGCGAGGCGCTGCAGTGCCTTGCGCACCGTTGTGCGGCTGACCTGGTACAGCTCGCAGAATTCCGCCTCGCCAAGGCGCGTGCCGGGCGGCAGGCGCTGGCTCATCACGGCGTTGAAAACCGCCTTGTAGATCTGCAGGTCCACCGCAATGGTGCCCCGTTTTGCCGTGGTTGCAGGCGGCATGGCGGGGGTGCGCGGGGCAGGGCGGGGTTTGCTGGTCATCTTCAACGGACTCCATTGTAGGCAGCCGGCGCCGGCCGGCTTGAGTGGCACATGAATTGCTAGAAGCATTACACACAATCCGTGCTCACGCGGTGTACAAAACGTGATGCTGCCCGTCGACGAGCTTTGCCGAAATGAGGACTGGATGATGGCGCAAGCCGAACAGGCGATCAAATTCATCGTGGATGGAACGCCGGTCGAAGCCCACGGGCTGGCCCCTTCCACGACCCTGCTCAATTACCTGCGCGAGCAGGGGTGTACCGGTGTCAAGGAGGGCTGTGCGGAAGGCGACTGTGGTGCGTGCACGGTGGTGATCGGTGAACTCGACGGCGCGCGCATCGACTGGCGGGCCGTGAACGCCTGCCTGTGCCTGGTGCCGACCGTAGACGGCAAGGAGGTGCTCACCGCCCAGGGACTCGCCGCAGCAGACGGGCAATTGCATCCGGTTCAGCAGGCACTTGTCGACAATCACGCATCCCAGTGCGGGTTCTGCACACCGGGTTTCGTGATGTCGTTGTTGGCCCACTATCTTGAGCTGGGTGATGCCGCGCCGAGTCGCGAAGGCGTGCTCGATGCCCTGTCGGGCAATCTGTGCCGGTGTACCGGCTATCGGCCGATCATCGACGCCGGGCTGGCGATGACGCGCTACCCGGCCCCGTCCCGCTGGAGTCCTGCCGATGCGGCCGACCCGGCGCGTATCGAACGACTGCGGGCGCTGCAGCGCAGCCAGGACTGCCGGTTGCCCGGCTATACGGCCCCGCGCAGCCTCGACGCCTTCGCCGCCGAATACGAAGCCCATCCCGATGCGCTGATCCTGGCCGGCGGCACCGACATCGGCTTGTGGGTGACCAAGGAAATGCGCACGCTGCCGCCCTTGCTCTACATTGGCAACGTGGTCGAACTGAAAGCCATCGCGTACACCGAGGAGGGTTTGCGCATTGGCGCGGCGGTGCGCCTGGAGGCGGCCTTCGCGGCAATCGTCGCGGCTTGCCCGCAGTTGGCAGAACTGGCCCGGCGTTTCGCCTCGCGGCCGATACGCAATGCCGGCACCCTGTGCGGCAACATCGCCAACGGCTCGCCCATCGGCGACGCGATGCCGGCGCTGATTGCGCTGGGCGCCCGGGTTCGCCTGCGCAAGGGTGGGGCGACCCGCGAGATTCCCCTTGAAGACCTTTACCTGGGTTATCGCCAGAAGGATCTGGCGCCGGGCGAGTTCGTGGAGTCGGTCTTCGTGCCGGCACTGGCGCCCGATACCCACCTGGCGGTCTACAAAATTGCCAAGCGCCGCGACCAGGACATTTCCGCTGTGTGTGGCGGCTTTGCCGTGACCGTCTGTGGCGGACAGGTCAGTGCCGCCCGTATTGCCTTTGGCGGCATGGCGGCTACGCCGGCCCGCGCCCGTCATGCCGAACAGGCCCTGCTCGGGCAAGCCTGGAGCATGGCTGCGGTGGACGCTGCCGCGCGGGCGTTGTCCCGCGACTACGCGCCGCTCAGCGACATGCGCGCCAGCCAGACCTACCGGGTCGCGGTGGCTGCAAACCTGTTGCGCCGCTTCTGGTTCGAGCGCAACGGCACATCCGCCGAGCGCCTTGACGCGCTGCAACCGGTCAGCCTTTTGGTGGGGGACGCATGATGAGTACGTCACGCGTCGAGAATCCGGCCGGTGGTGTGTCCGGCAAGGCGATCCGCCACGAGAGTGCGCCGCTTCACGTCACCGGGCGGGCACACTACGCCGACGACATTCCGTTGCCGGCCGGTGCCCTGCATGTGGCCATCGGCCAGAGCGAGGTGGCTCACGGACGCCTCCGCGAACTCGATCTGTCGCTGGTACGGGCAGCGCCCGGCGTGGTGGCGGTGCTCACCGCCGCCGATGTGCCCGGCGAGAACAACTACGGGGCGGTGCTCAAGGACGATCCGATCTTCGCCTTTGACGCAGTCCAGCACGTCGGTCAGCCGCTGTTTGCGGTGGTCGCCACGTCGATGGATGCGGCCCGTCGGGCACTGCGCCTGGCGCGGGTGGACATCGACGTGCTGCCGGCCATTCTTGACATCCGCGAGGCGCTGGCCCGGGAAAGCTTCGTACTGCCCACGGTGCGCCTGGAGCGGGGCGATGCCGAGGTCGCGCTGGGTGCTGCGCCATTCTGCCTGGAAGGCAGCTTCAGTCTGGGCGGCCAGGAGCACTTCTACCTGGAGGCCAACGTGGCAGTGGCGTTGCCCCAGGACGACGGTTCCCTCGTCATCCACAGTTCCACCCAGAACCCCACCGAGGTGCAGCACGTGGTGGCCCACGCGCTGGGCGTGCCGGCCCACGAGGTCGGCATCCAGTGCCGGCGCCTGGGCGGTGCCTTTGGTGGCAAGGAGAGCCAGCCGGCCCTGTTTGCGGCGATTGCGGCCATCGCCGCGCGCCGCCTCGGGCGGGCCGTCAAGCTGCGCCTCGACCGGGATGCGGACATGACCATGACCGGCAAGCGTCACGACTTCGAGGCGGACTACCGGGTCGGCTTCGATGCCGGTGGCCGCATCCTGGCCCTCGATGTGATGCTGGCGTCGCGCTGCGGCTATTCGGCCGACCTGTCCGGGCCGGTCAACGACCGCGCCATGTTCCACCTGGACAACTGCTACTTCCTCGACAACGTGCGCATCGTCTCGCACCGCTGCAAGACCCACACGGTGTCCAACACTGCTTTTCGCGGCTTCGGTGGCCCGCAGGGCATGATGGTCATCGAGGTGGTGATCGACGCCATCGCCCGCCGCCTTGGTTGCGATCCGCTCGCGGTGCGGCAGCGCAATTTCTATGGCATCGGTACGCGTGACGTCACGCATTACCAGATGCGTGTCGAAGACAACATCATCGCCGACCTGGTTTCCCGGCTGGCCCTGAGCAGCGACTACCAGGCCCGCCGTGCCGCCATTGCGCGTAGCAACGCCGCCAGTTCGCTGGTGAAGCGTGGTATCGCGCTGACCCCGGTCAAGTTCGGCATCTCCTTCACGGCGACCCATTTCAACCAGGCCGGCGCCCTTGTGCACGTCTATGCCGACGGTAGCGTGCTGCTCAACCACGGTGGGCTGGAAATGGGGCAGGGGCTGCATACCAAGGTCGCCCAGGTGGTGGCCGACGAGTTCGGCCTGCCCTTGTCGGCGATCCGGATCAGCGCCACCGACACCGCCAAGGTGCCCAACACGGCGGCCACGGCGGCGTCGTCGGGAACCGACCTGAACGGCAAGGCCGCCCAGGCGGCAGCGCGCATCATCCGCGGGCGCATGCAGGATTTTCTGGCCGGCAAGTACGCCGCCGACCGCGCTGCCGTGCGTTTTACCCAAGGTGAAGTACACATCGGCGAGACCCACCTGCCGTTTGCCGAAGCCGCCCGTCAGAGCTGGTTCGCCCGCGTGTCCCTGTCGTCCACCGGCTTCTACGCCACGCCGAAGATCCACTACGACCCCAAGAGCATGATGGGGCGGCCTTTCTACTATTTTGCC
Organism: Zoogloea oleivorans; assembly: GCF_008107625.1. Classification (GTDB taxonomy): domain Bacteria; phylum Pseudomonadota; class Gammaproteobacteria; order Burkholderiales; family Rhodocyclaceae; genus Zoogloea; species Zoogloea oleivorans. The sequence goes on along the minus strand of NZ_SDKK01000007.1, from coordinate 200,782 downwards.
TACGGGGCGGCGGTGTCCGAAGTGGCCATCGACACCCTCACCGGCGAGCATCGCTTGCTGCGCGTGGACATCCTCCATGACGCAGGTCGCTCCCTCAATCCGGCCATCGACATCGGGCAGGTGGAGGGCGGCTTTTTGCAGGGGGTCGGCTGGCTGACCTGCGAAGAGTTGTGGTGGGACCGGGAGGGCCGCCTCAAGACCCACGCCCCGTCTACCTACAAGATTCCGGCGGTCAGCGACTGGCCCGAAGTGGCCCACGTCAAGTTGCTGGAACGGGCCGATAACCGGGAAGACACCATCTTCCGCGCCAAGGCCGTCGGCGAACCGCCATTGATGCTCGCCATGTCGGTGTTTCATGCACTGCGCGAAGCCGTTTCGGCCGCGGCTGGTGATGGCGAGGCGGGTGCCCGGGCGGCCGCCCGGCTGATGGCACCGGCGACGCCCGAGGCGGTGCTGCGTGCCCTTGGCGCACTCGACGGCGCGGGGTTGTCATGAACGACTGGATCGACTCGCTGGCGGCTTTGCTGGCTGCCGGCCATGCGGTGGTCCGGGTGGTTGTGGCGACGCTGCGCGGCTCAGTCCCCCGCGAGCCCGGCGCCACGCTGCTCTTCTGGCGTGACGCCGACGGCACGGCGCACAGCCGCGGTTCCATCGGCGGTGGCCACCTGGAGGCGCGGGCGATGGAAATCGCCGGTGACATGCTCGGCGAAGCCACGGCCGGACGGCGGATCGAGCGCTTTGCCCTCGGTGCTTCGCTGGGCCAGTGCTGTGGCGGTTCGGTGGAACTCTACTGGGAGCGTTTCGACACGCAACTGCAGGCGCAAGGCCTGGTGTCGGCGCCAGGATTGCTGCGCTACTGCGTCGTCGATGGCAGCGACTTCGGCCTTGTAGTGGGCGCCGGCCAGGCGCGCGCCCGCGGCTTGCCGTTGCCGGATTTCGCCGGGCGGGCAGGCCTGCTTGAGCATGCCGGGCGAACGTATTTTGTCGAGCGCCTCACCGACGACAGCACGCCCCTGTGGATTTATGGTGCCGGCCACGTGGGCCAGGCGCTGGTGCATGTGCTGGCGGATCTGCCTTTTCGCATTACCTGGATCGACAGCCGCGAGGCTACGCTGACCGCGGCGATGGCTGATTTGTCGCCGCGTCGCGCATCTGCGGTGCAGGCCGTGGCGACCGACGAGCCGGCCGTCGAGGCCGTTGTGGCGCCGGCCGGGGCCTGGCACCTGGTGATGACACACAGCCATGACCAGGACCTGAGCATCTGCGAGAGCCTGCTCAGGACCGGACGCTTCGGCTTTCTGGGCCTGATCGGCTCGCGGACCAAGGACGCACGCTTTCGTCAGCGTCTGCTGCACAAGGGCTGCTCCGCGGCGGCGGTGGCGCGCATCGTGTGTCCCATCGGTGCCCCGGGTGTCCGTTCCAAGCTGCCGGCGGCCATTGCCGTGGCGGTGGCGGCACAGTTGCTGGAACTGCGTGAGCTGCTTGCAGAGGGCGCTTCGCCGTTGCCGGTTTTGCCATTCTTCGAAGGAGTACCCAGTCCATGAGCGAAGCTGTTTCCGTCGTACCGTCGGTGCGCCCGGAACCCCGCCTGCAGTTGCTGGGGATTTCCAAGGCCTACCCTTCCGTCGTGGCCAACGACAGGATCGACCTGACCGTGATGCCGGGCGAGATCCACGCCGTGCTCGGCGAAAACGGCGCCGGCAAGAGTACGCTGATGAAGATCATCTACGGCGTCACCCGGCCCGATGCGGGCGAGATGCTGTGGGACGGGCGCCAGGTGCGCATCACTTCGCCGTCGGCGGCGCGCAGCCTGGGCATCGGCATGGTGTTCCAGCACTTCTCGGTGTTCGAGACCCTCAGCGTGGTCGAGAACATCTCCCTGTCCCTCGACGAGCGGGTACCGCTGGCCGAACTGGCCCCGCGCATTCGTACCGTGTCGGAGGAATACGGCTTGCCGCTCGACCCCTACCGGCTGGTGCACAGCATGTCGGTAGGCGAACGCCAGCGGGTCGAGATCGTGCGCTGCCTGCTCCAGTCGCCGCGCCTCCTGATCATGGACGAACCTACCTCGGTGCTCACTCCGCAGGCCGTCCAGACGCTGTTCGCGTCGCTGCGCCGGCTGGCGGCGGAGGGCTGCAGCATTCTCTACATCAGTCACAAGCTCGACGAGATCCAGTCCCTCTGCGACAAGGCCACGGTGCTGCGAGCGGGGCGCGTGTCCGGCATCGCCAATCCGCGCGAAGAAACCACCGGGTCGCTGGCCGAACTGATGATCGGCAAGGAACTCCCGGCCTGCCGCATGACCCCGCGCACACCCGGTGAGGTCCGTCTGGCGCTGCACGGGTTGAGCCTGCCCAGCGACGATCCCTTCGGCACCGATCTGCACGACATCAGCCTGACGGTGCATAGCGGCGAAATCGTCGGTATCGCCGGGGTGTCCGGCAACGGCCAGCAGGAACTCCTCAAGGCGCTGTCCGGCGAGAGACGCCTTGATCAGGCCGCCGCGGTGCAACTGTGCGGAGTGGATGCGGGCCGGATGGACCCGGCGCAGCGGCGCCAAATCGGCCTCGGCTTCGTGCCCGAGGAGCGCCTTGGACGTGGCGCCGTGCCGGCCCTGTCGCTGGCCGACAACGCCCTGCTGACCGGTCATGTGCAGGCCTGCGGTACCGGCATGGTGCACCGCGGCCTGATCCAGTCGGGGGCGGTGGGCAGCTTTGCCCGCAAGGTGATCGAGCACTTCAAGGTCAAGTGCGGCGGCAGCAGCGCCCTGGCGAGCAGCCTGTCGGGCGGTAACCTGCAGAAGTTCATTGTCGGCCGCGAAACGCTGCTGGCGCCGAAGGTGATGGTGGTGGCCCAGCCCACCTGGGGCGTGGATATCGGCGCCTCGATGCTGATCCGCCAGGCGATCATCGATCTGCGCGACCAGGGCGTGGCGGTGCTGGTGGTGTCGGAAGAACTCGACGAGCTTTTCATGATGTGCGACCACCTGGCGGTGATTGCCGATGGCCGCCTGTCGCGGCGGGTGCCAGTGAGTGAAACCAGCGTGGACCGGATCGGCGTGTGGATGAGCGGCAACTTCACCGATCGCACCGATGCAACCCCCTCTACAGGAGTACGCCACCATGTCCCGGCTTGAAGCCCGCCTCGAACCCTCCCGCGCCATGATGCTGGCCTCGCCGCTGATCGCCGCGGCGGCCATGCTGGTCAGCGGTTCCCTGCTGTTCAGCTTTCTCGGCCAGGAGCCGCTGCATGCCTTTTATGTGTATTTCATCAAGCCGGCCAGCACCGCCTATGGCATCGGCGAGCTGCTCCTCAAGGCAACGCCGCTGATCCTGTGCGGCGTGGGCCTCGCGCTGGGGTTCCGGGCCAGCGTGTGGAACATCGGCGCCGACGGGCAACTGACGGTCGGCGCCATTGCCGGCGGCTGTGTCGCCTTGTACTTTCAGGATGTGGAAGCGGTCTGGCTGGTGCCGCTGATGCTGCTCGCCGGGGCGCTCGGGGGCATGGCCTGGGCGGCCATTCCGGCGCTGCTGCGCACGCGTTTCAATACCAGCGAGATTCTTGTCAGCCTGATGCTGGTGTATGTGGCGTATCTGTTGCTCAGCTACCTCGTGCATGGCCCGCTGCGCGATCCGGATGGCTTCAATTTTCCCCAGTCGCGCATGTTCCACGACGCGGCGCTGCTGCCGCTGCTCTTCGAGGGCCTGCGCACCAATGCCGCCTTTCCGCTGTCGCTGGTGCTGGTGGGCGGCGCCTGGTTCTTCTGTGCCCGCACCTTTGCCGGCTACCGGATGCAGGTCAGCGGCATGGCGCCCGCGGCGGCGGCGTATGCCGGTTTCAGCGAAAAGCGCAACGTGTGGCTGGGCTTCATGCTCAGCGGCGGGCTGGCCGGTCTGGCCGGGGTGGGGGAGGTGGCCGGGCCGATCGGCCAGTTGCAGTCCTCGGTATCGCCGGGCTACGGCTTTGCCGCGATCATCGTCGCCTACGTCGGGCGCCTGCATCCGCTCGGGGTGGTGCTGGCCGCCGTGCTGATGTCCCTGCTCTATATCGGCGGCGAGTCGGCGCAGATGGAGCTGCAACTGCCGTCGGCAATCACCGGGCTGTTCCAGGGGCTGCTGCTTTTCTATCTGCTGGCCGCCGATCTGTTCATTCATTACCGGTTCAAACCTGCCGCACGTGTGTCCGCGTTGCCGGCTGCTTCGGGAGGTAACGCAGCATGACGATCGACGACCTGATTCCCTTTCTGGCCAGCACTGCCGGGGCGGCAACGCCGCTGATCCTGGCTGCCACCGGTGAGCTGGTGACCGAGCGCGCCGGGGTGCTCAACCTCGGCGTGGAGGGCATGATGCTGACCGGCGCCGTGGCGGGTTTTGGCGTGACCCTCGTCACGGGCTCTGCCACGCTCGGGCTGCTGGCCGCGATGGGGGCGGCGATGGCGGTGGCGCTGATCTTTGCGGTGCTGACCCTGAGTCTGCAGACCAACCAGGTGGCCACCGGCCTGGCGCTGACGCTCTTCGGGGTTGGCCTGTCAGCGTTTGCCGGCAAGGGGCTGGCCGGCCAGACGGTCGAGCCGCTGCCGCGGATCTTCATTCCCTTTCTATCGGACTTGCCGTTTGTCGGCCCGCTGCTGTTCCGCTTCGACGGCCTGGTCTATGCCGCGCTGTTGCTGGTGGTGGCGGTTGGCTGGGGGCTGGCGCACAGCCGTCCGGGCCTCATCCTGCGCGCCATTGGCGAGTCCCCCGACAGTGCCCATGCCATCGGCTACCCGGTAATTGCCCTGCGTTACGCTGCGGTGCTGTTTGGCGGTGCGTTGGCGGGGCTGGCGGGCGCCTACATGTCGATGGTGCTTACGCCGATGTGGGTTGAAGGCATGACGGCCGGGCGCGGCTGGATCGCCTTGGCGCTCGTCGTGTTCGCCACCTGGAAGCCCCGCGGCGTGGTGTTGGGGGCCTACCTGTTTGGCGGTGTCACGGTGCTGCAGTTTCATGGACAGGGGCTGGGGCTGGCAATTCCCTCCGAGTTTCTGTCGATGCTGCCGTATCTGGCCACCATTGCCGTGCTCGTCTTCATCTCCCGCGATGCCCACACCATCCTCCTCAACAAGCCCATGTCCCTTGGGGTGAGCTTCCGGGCCGATCACTGAGGCGCGGGCGCCCTTGTCGAGGGGGACTGAGCGTGGGTTCGGCTACCGGCTGTCCGTGTCTGCGGGCAGCCGGTTTTGCCTGTTCCCCGCTGCGGGGCTGCAAAGGAAATCATTCGTCACAGAATAAGCATAAGAATTTTTCTTGGTTCGCCAATTATCAGCGCCTCTCTAGACTTTGCCTTACTCATCGTTACTTCACAGGCACTCTCATGAAATCCCGTCTTGCTCGTCGTTCCCTTGTTTCCCTGGCGCTCGTCCTCGGTTTTTCCAGTCTGGCCCAGGCGGACGTGACGCTGCTCAACGTTTCCTACGATCCGACCCGCGAGCTTTACCAGGATTACAACGCCGCCTTCGCCAAGTACTGGAAGGCCAAGAACAATGAAGTCGTCACCTTCAAGGCTTCCCACGGTGGTTCGGGCAAGCAGGCCCGCGCCGTCATCGACGGCCTCGAAGCCGACGTGGTGACCCTGGCCCTGGCCAGCGACGTCGATGCGCTGCACGACAACGGCAAGCTGATTCCGGCCGACTGGCAGAAGCGTCTGCCGCACAACGCCTCGCCCTACACCTCGACCATCGTGTTCCTGGTGCGCAAGGGCAACCCGAAGGGCATCAAGGACTGGAACGATCTGGTCAAGCCGGGCGTCGAGGTGATCACCCCGAACCCCAAGACCTCCGGCGGCGCGCGCTGGAACTACCTGGCCGCGTGGGGTTACTCGCTCAAGCAGCCGGGCGGCAATGACGCCACCGCCAAGGACTTCGTCAAGAAGCTCTTCGCCAACGTCAAGGTGCTCGACTCCGGCGCCCGTGGCTCCACCACCACTTTTGCCGAGCGCGGCATCGGCGACGTGCTGATCGCCTGGGAAAATGAAGCCTACCTGGCCGTCAAGGAGCTGGGTCCGGACAAGTTCGACATCGTCACCCCGTCGCTGTCGATTCTGGCCGAGCCGCCGGTGAGCGTGGTGGACAAGGTGGTCGACAAGCGCGGCACCCGCAAGGTGGCCACCGCTTACCTCGAATACCTGTACTCGCCCGAAGGCCAGGAGATCGCCGGCAAGAACTACTACCGCCCGATCGACCCGAAGATCGCCGCCAAGTACGCCAGGCAGTTCGCCCCGGTCAAGTTGTTCACCATCGACGCCGTGTTTGGTGGCTGGGCCAAGACCCAGAAGGCCCACTTTGCCGACGGCGGGGTGTTCGACCAGATCAGCGTCAAGTAAGCATCGGGCACGCTCCGGCCACGGTGCTGCTGTCGCTCGCCAATGGCCGGCTGGCGACGCTCATCGGAGGCCTCTGATAAACATGGCGGGCTGGGGCACTCACCGGGGCAGGGTATTCCGGTGAAGATCTGATTTTCAGGACAGCTGCAGCTTACGCCGCGGCCCGTTTGTACTTTTTGTCACCATTTTATAACTGCTTTATAACCGGTTTGGAACCGGTGACAACGTACGCTTCTCGATAAGCGCAGGCTATTACCGGTGTTGTTTGCCGTAGGCGCTCCCGTCAGGGTATCGAGGAGGTCGCCTTGTCTGAAAAAATAAAATCCTTGCAAATGCTGCGGGCCATCGCGGCTTGGATGGTGGTGTATCACCATTTCATGCAATTGTTTTTTGGCCTCGACGTGGACGGGTTCTCGCTGGGCGCTTTATTCGTGCGCTATGGTGGGTTCGGCGTAGACCTGTTTTTTGTCCTGAGCGGATTCGTCATGTTTTCGGCGGTGAACAAAGGCCACGTCAGCGCTTGCCGGTTCGCCGTCGGCCGGGTTTTTCGTATTGTGCCGGCCTACTGGTTTCACACCCTGCTTGTTGTTGCTGGGATCAGTCTGTTTCCGCAAGGCTTCAGCTATACGGACTACAACCTGGGCAGCCTGCTGAAGTCGCTGTTCTTCATTCCCGTCTCGAACCCGTCGGGGCTCGGTGTCTATCCGTTGTTGACGGTCGGCTGGACCCTTGATTTCGAGATGTTTTTCTATATGGCACTGGCTGTCTGCCTGTTGATCAGTCAACGCTGGGGGCTACTGCTCTGTTTTGTGCTGCTGGGTACCTTGCCCTTTGTCTTTCCGGGGGGGTATGCCTTCTCGCCAGTGCTGTCCAGCAAGTTGCTGTACGAGTTCCTGATCGGTTTTGTGCTGGCCTTGCTGACGGGTAACAGGGGCTTCGCCGAATGGTCGCAGCGATATGCCTATTCTCTGGGTGGCTTTTTGCTGATTGTCGGACTGCTCTGCATGGCGATCCATCAATGGGCATTTATCTACCGGTTTACGGCTGCTGGTTCGCTGGTACTGGCGGCGCTTGTCCTTGAGTCGCGCATCAATCCCCAGGCGATACTGGTCAAGGCGCTGGTCAGGCTGGGCGACGCCTCGTATTCGACCTATCTGGTCCACATAATCGTGATTTGTGTTGCGCTCCAGTTGTTTGGCAAGGCGCCTGCGGGCTTGCTGATGGTTTTCATCCTTGCATTGGTGACCATGCTTGTTTGTGTGCTGTCGCTGTGGAGTTACAGATATGTGGAGAGTAATTCCTGGGTGATGCGCCTGCAGAAGCTGTTCATGGCCCGGATTTCCCGGCCGAAGGGTGTGCTGCACGTCAGCATCGAGTAGGAGCCCTGGCGGCGGGAGGCTGGCTGATAAAATCAGTTTTTCGACTCGTATTTCGTATCGTTTATTTTTCCTTACCTCGTCAATAGGCTCGCATTGGCGTCCGAAGCACGAGAGTCGGCAATTTTTATTGATATGACGTGTTTTTCGACTCCTGTCTTGTGCCGGGTCAGGGTGTGGGTCAAACGTAGCGAATTGTTGAAGCTCAAGACGGATGTGGGCTGGCCGTCCTTGCAGGGAGACCCATCAGCCTCTTGTCTGCATCGATTTCAGTCAAATATAGAAAAAGTGCGAAATTACCAGTCCGGTGTTTTCAGGGCTTCCGGCCGTCTCCCCGGGTCTGTAAATGGGGTAATGTATGGGTGGGTTTCAACCAGAAAAATATTCTCCAGCCTACGTTCCACCCATGACGAGAATGAGAAATTTGGTGCTGCGTGTAGTCATGGCTGCCGCCGCCTTCCTGCTGGCAGCCTATTCCTACGCTGGCGAAGCCATCGATCTGCAGTTGCGGTGGCATCACCAATTCCAGTTTGCCGGCTACTACGCTGCCGTAGAAAAGGGTTTCTACCAGGACGAGGGGGTGCAGGTCACTCTGCATGCCGGCGGCACGGAACACCAGCCCGCCAGTGAAGTCCTGGCCGGACGCGCCCAGTATGGTGTGGGTAACAGTGAAGTTCTTTTTGAACGGCTGAAGGGCAAGCCGATTGTCGCCCTGGCCGCCATTTTTCAGCATTCTGCCTCGGTATTGCTGACACGCAAGGACTCAAACATCACGTCGGTACATGGTCTCGTCGGCAAGAAAGCCATGCTGATGAACCTGACCGAAGATGCCGATTTGCTGGCCATGTTCCTCAAGGAAGGCATTTCCCTTTCGCAGGTTCATATCGTTCCCAGCAGTTACAAGCTGAATGACCTTATTTCCGGAAAGGTCGATGCGTTCAATTCATACAGAACGAACGAGCCGTATTTCCTGAAGCAGCGCAATGTGCCGTTCAATACCATTGATCCAAGCGATTACGGGGTGGATTTCTACAGTGATATTCTATTCACTTCCGAAGCCGAGCTGAATAGTAACCCCGAGCGTGTGGAGGCCGTGCGTCGTGCCACGCTGAAGGGCTGGCACTATGCCATGGCACATCCTGACGAAATCATCGACTTGCTGATCAGCAAGTACAAGGTGGAGAAGACACGGGAGCATCTGGCATTTGAAGCTGCCGAAATGCAAAAGCTGGTTCTTCCCGATCTGGTCGAAATCGGTCATATGAATCCGGGGCGCTGGCAGCATATGGCCGACGTCTTTGTCAAAGCCGGGCTGGTCAAACCGAATTATTCCCTGGATGGCTTCATTTACGACGGGGGTGGCAAACACCTGCCCGAGTGGTTGTTGCCGGTACTGATTGCCGCGCTGGTCGTGCTTGCTGCTGTTTCCTTGGCAACGTATTACCTGTTGCGCCTGAATCGCCGCATCGCCAGCACCCAGGGCACGCTTCGGGAGAGTGAAGGGCGGCTGCGTCTTGCGCTTTCCGCCGCTCGCCAGGGGTGGTTCGAGCTGGATCTGCAGACCGGGGAAGTCCTCACCAGTGACGAGTATCCGCGAATTCTGGGTTATACCCCGGAGGAGTTCCGGACCAGTCTGGCGGAGTGGAAAAATAGTGTTCATCCGGATGACAGCGATGCGCTGAATGCAGCGTTTCGCAAATGCCTGGCTGACGGCGGTCCGGAGACCATGGAATACCGCCGGAAGACCAGGGACGGAGGCTGGGTGTGGCTCAAGTCAGTGGGCAAGATTTCCGTGTGGGGGGCACAGCACCAGCCATTGAAAATGATTGGCATGCACACCGATATCAGTGACCGCAAGAAGGATGAGCTCGAACTGGGCCAGTATCGCATCCACCTGGAAAAGCTGGTGGAGAAGCGTACGCATGAGCTCGCCCGGGCAACCGAGCAGCTCCGGGTCAGCGAGGAGCGATTCGGCTATGCGCTGCAGGCGACCAATGACGGTGTTTGGGACTGGAACGTTCAAACCAACCGCAGTTACATCAATTCCGCCTACTGTGAAATGCTGGGATATGCGCCAGGCGAGTTGCGCAGTGATATGGAAACGCATTTGCTTGACTTGATTCATTCCGATGATCGGGAGCGCTTTCTCGCGCTGTTACAGCAGCGGCTTGAGCGTATCGGCAGTTATGAGATCGAGTTTCGCCTGCGCTGCAAGGATGGCCGCTACAAATGGATATTGAGCCGCGGCAAGGTTGTCGAGCGGGATGGCGCGGGCCACGTATTGCGGGCTGTTGGCACCCACGTCGATCTTACCGCCCGCAAGGCAACCGAAATGCAGTTGCGCGAAGCCAAGGAGGTGGCGGAATCGGCCAGTCGCGCCAAGAGTGTTTTTCTGGCCAACATGAGCCACGAATTGCGTACGCCGCTCAACGGCATCATGGGGATGACCAGCCTGGCGCTGCGTCAGGCCAGCGATGCCGGTCTGATCAAGAAGCTCAACAAGATTGATCTCGCTTCGAAGCACCTGCTGGCGGTCATCAACGACATTCTCGATATTTCCAAGATCGAAGCGGAACGTTTGTCGCTGGAGCGGATTCCATTCAGGCTGAGTGATCCGCTGGCAAGCCTCATGACGCTGGTCGGGCACAGAATCTCGGAGCAGGGCCTGACGTTCGTTACCGACGTTCCCCTGGATATTGTTGATACGCTGAGACTGGGCGATCCGCTGCGCCTCGGTCAGATACTCCTCAACCTGATGAGCAATGCCATCAAGTTCACCACTCAAGGTTCGATCGTCTTGCGGGTCAGGGAGATGGCGTCTTCGCCGACCGAGGTGCTGTTGCGCTTTGAGGTGAAGGACACCGGGATCGGCGTTTCCGCCGAAGATCAGAAGCGGCTTTTCACGGCCTTCGAGCAGGCCGACAGCTCCATGACCCGAAAGTATGGGGGCACCGGCCTGGGTCTGGCCATCAGCAAGCGACTGGTCTACCTGATGGGAGGCGAGATCGGTATGGAAAGCGAAGCCGGGCAGGGCAGCACCTTCTGGTTCACCGTCCGGCTGAGCAGGGCGACGGAATCCGATGAGCCGGTGCCGGCGTGCACAGGGGCATCTCCCGAAAACCGCCTGAAGGCGGAATACGCGGGTGTGCGCATTTTGCTGGTGGAGGATGAGCCGGTCAGCCAGGAGGTGGCGCGCGAGTTGCTGGAGGATGCGGGCCTCACCGTGGCGGTGGCTGACGATGGCGCCCTGGCACTGGAAATGACGCGGTCCGGTCAATACGACCTGATCCTGATGGACATGCAGATGCCGAATCTCAATGGTGTCGATGCGACGCGCCTGATCCGCACTGTGCATGGCTACGAGCACATCCCGATCGTCGCCATGACGGCCAACGCCTTCAATGAAGACCGCCATGTGTGCCTCGCTGCAGGCATGAATGACCATGTTGCCAAACCTGTAGACCCAGCCAGCCTGTATGAGATCTTGCTCAAGTGGCTGGCGAAGTCACCTGTGCTACAGGTGGCAACCCGGCCCTAATGCGGTCGGCGCCGAGCCAGCACCATCAGGTTGCGCGGGGTCAGCGAGCGGGGGCAAAAGGTGCCGACGTCCACCTCGAAGCCCGCTTCCTCCAGCCCCAGGGCGACATCCATGACCAACCACATCTCCAGCGCCCGGCGAAAGGCGTGGCGTACAAGTTCAAAGCGCCGCACTTCGGCACGTCGGCGTTCACCTGCGGCGAGCCAGTGGGCCCAGTCGACCCCATCGGGCAAGGCCACGCCTTCACGCTGGGCCAGCGACCGGCTGTAAGTGGCGAAGTCTCCTGACAGCCAGATTGCCGGGACTGGCCGAAAAGGCCGGATCTTTTCGCCTTCGAGCGCATTGCGCAAGGCGATGAATGCGAGCTTCCAGGTCTGATCCCTGGCCAGGCGCTGGCGTACGCGCTGTGGTGCGGTAACGGTTTCCGTCACGGCCAGGCGCAGGGTGCTGCCATCCAGTTGCAGGGCGGCGTCGCGGCTTAGCGGGCGATAGCCGTCCTGGGCGCCGCGGTAATAGCAGCAGGGGGCGATGCGATAGCTGTGGGCTCCGTCGTGCGCCGCCGTGCGCACCAGCGAGCGGTGCAGCTCGCCACAGGCGTGCAGTGCCAGAACCGCGTGATCGCGCACATGGGTACGGGAGGCGTCATCGAGGGCGTCGGCACACAGCACCGTTTGGGCAATGCCGGCGCGGGCGGCGAGTCGTGCGGCGTCTTCGCACAGGGCCGGGTCGATTTCCAGCGAACTGACGGGAAGATCGTCGCTGAGGGCCATGCGCCGCCCCAGATGACCCTTGCCGGCGCACCACTCCAGCAGCGGGGCCTGCGCTGCCGGTCCGTGGGCGGCGAAGGCGTCGATCTGTTCGCGTTTGCGGCCGGGGATGAACCAGTCGAAGTGCGCATCGCAGGGCGGCAGTTCGCGGGGCGGCAGTTCGGGAAGGTCGCACAGGGGGCCAAGCAAATGCGCCACCGGCAGACGGGTGGCCAGCCAGGCCCGACAGGCCTCTGGATTTGCAGTGAAGTGTTCGAGCGTGGGTTCATCGAGGCCCAGGATCGCTTCGGCGAGGTCTGGCCAGTGGGTGCACCATTCGGGCCGATGTACGTAGAAGGGCGACGGACGCCACAGGATCTGATGCGCGTTCAGTACCGACTGGAGTTCGAGAAAACGCTCACGATGATTCATGGGTCAGATGGCGGGCCGCATGCCGCGGCAAGTACGAGGGAGGCCCCGACGGGTGTCAAAGGGCCAAGTCCCGCATAGTAAATCCATCCGCCCCCGGAAAGGGCAGGCTGGTTCTTGGGAACTGCGCAACAACAGCGTTGCGCCATTCTCCCACTCGCGTCACCGATACGCGCCTGGCCTTGGGGACTGCCAGGGGCTTGGAGAGGGTCACTGTCGCCCGTTTTACCGGAAAGCATGCGCCCAGCGTGTCGAGCATCGTCTGGCTCAGGTGTTCGAGCAGGTTGAAGTGTCGGCTGGCGAGGAGGTTTTCGAGGCACTGGACGATCTGGTCGTAATCCACCGTGTGGTGGATGTCGTCGCTGCGGGCGGCGAGGGCGCCGTCGATGGTCAGTTGCAGGTCGATTTCCAGCGGCTGGCGGGCGGCGAGTTCGTGGGGGTAGATGCCGATGGAGGCATTGAGGTTGAGGCCTTCGAGGCGGATGAGGCAGTCGTGTTCCATGTCAGGCTCCCTTGAGGACGGGGGCTTCCCAGTCCTGGTAGTCGTCGCTGCCCCGCACATGCAAGGCCCGCTCGGCGGAGCGCAGGGTGTTTTCGATGAGCATGGTGACGGTCATCGGCCCGACGCCGCCTGGCACCGGAGTGATCCAGCTGGCTTTTTCCTTGACGCCCTCGAAATCCACGTCGCCGACGATCTTGCCGTCGGGCAAACGGTTGATGCCCACATCGATGACGATGGCGCCCTGCTTGACCATCTGCGAGACGATCAGCCCGGGCTTGCCGGCGGCGACAATGAGGATGTCGGCGAGGATGGTGTGCTGGGCCAGGTCGCGGGTTTTGGCGTGGCAGATGGTCACCGTGGCCTCGCGTTGCAGCAGCATCAGGGCCATCGGCTTGCCGACAATGTTGCTGGCCCCGACGACGACCACGTTCTTGCCGGCCACGTCGGTGCCGGTGGTGTCGAGCAGGAGTTGCACGCCGTAGGGCGTACAGGGCGGAAAGATGGTGTTGCCGACGACGAGGCCACCGACGTTGTAGAGGTGAAATCCATCCACATCCTTGTGCACCGAGATGGCCTCGAGCACGTTGCGGTTGTCGATGTGGGGCGGCAGCGGCAACTGGATCAGGATGCCGTGCACGGCCGGATCGGCATTGAGGCGGGCGATGGTGGCGAGGACTTCGGCCTCGGCGGCATCGTCGGGCAGGGCGATGTGGAAGGAGCGCACGCCGCACTCCTCGCAAGCCTTGACCTTGTTGCCGACATAGACGCGGGAAGCCGGGTTGTCGCCGACGAGGATGACGGCGAGTCCGGGCTGCAGGCCCTGTTCCACGAGCTTGCCGACACGCTGTTTGAAGCCTTCGCGCAGGCGCTTCGAGAGCGCCTTGCCGTCGATGATCCGGGCTGTCATGGGGTCTCCGTTAGGGGGTAGTCCTGTGGGCCGGACTTCAGTCCGACAAACCCTGCCTGAACACGTGCTGTCGGACTGAAGTCCGACCCACAGGGTCCGACCCACGGGATGGTGTTGAGGCTCAGAAGCCCTTGCCGGGGATCCAGTTGGTGCCGGCCAGCGGGACGCCGGCCATGGCGGCGGCCTCGATGGTGAGGGCGACCAGATCTTCCGGTTCCAGGTGATGCACGTTCTGCTTGCCGCAGGCCCGGGCGATGGTGGTGAGTTCCATGTTCAGGGTCTTGAGGTAGTTCTTCAGGTGGTTGGCAGCCACGGCGGGGTTGAGGCGCTGCTCCAGGATGGCGTCCTGGGTGGTGATACCGACCGGGCACTTGCCGGTGTGGCAGTGGTGGCAGTAGCCGGAGGCGCAGCCCAGCGCGTTGTAGTCGGCCTCGGCGCTATGGTGGGCGCCGTTCTGGAAGTAGGTTTCGCCGTTGCAGCCCAGTGCAATCAGTACGCCCTGGCCGATGGCCACGGCGTCGGCGCCCATCGCCAGCGCCTTGGCCACGTCGGCGCCGGTACGCACGCCGCCGGACACCACCAGCTGGACCTTGCCCTTCATGTCCAGGTCTTCGAGGGCATTGACGGCCTGGCGCACGGCGGCCAGGGTCGGGATGCCGACGTGTTCGATGAAGCAGGTCTGGGTGGCCGCGGTGCCGCCCTGCATGCCATCCACCACGATGACGTCGGCGCCCGAGTGCACGGCCAGCTTGACGTCGTTGAAGGTGCGGGTAGCGCCGACCTTCACGTAGATGGGCTTTTCCCAGTCGGTGATTTCACGCAGCTCCTGGATCTTGATGGCCAGATCGTCGGGGCCGGTCCAGTCGGGGTGACGGCAGGCGGAGCGCTGGTCGATGCCTTCCGGCAGGGTGCGCATGCCGGCCACGCGGGCCGACACCTTCTGGCCGAGCAGCATGCCGCCGCCGCCCGGCTTGGCGCCCTGGCCGATGACCACTTCGATGGCGTCGGCGCGGCGCACGTCGTCGGGGTTGAAGCCGTAGCGGGAGGGCAGGCACTGATAGATCAGGGTCTTGGAAGACTGGCGCTCTTCGGGCGTCATGCCGCCGTCGCCGGTGGTCGTCGAGGTGCCGACTTCGGTGGCGGCGCGGCCGAGGGCTTCCTTCACGTTGGCCGACAGCGAGCCGAAGCTCATGCCGGCGATGGTGATGGGGATTTCCAGCTCGATCGGCTTCTTGGCGAAGCGGGTGCCCAGGAGAGTCTTGGTGATGCACTTCTCCCGGTAGCCTTCGAGCGGGTAGCGCGACATGGACGCGCCGAGGAAGACCAGGTCGTCGAAGTTGGGCAGCTTGCGCTTGGCGCCCATGCCGCGGATTTCGTACAGGCCGTGGGCGGCGGCGTTGCGGATGTAGTCGAGGGTCTTGCGGTCGTAGCCGTAGGATTCCTCGCGGGAGATGTTCTTGAAATGCACGGGTTTCGTTTCCATGATGGGCTCCTCGATTTCCTGATCAATATTCCTGGTTCGCGTCGGCGTTCCAGTGGTAGAGCGAGCGCTTGGAGGCAATCCGCTTGAAGTCCTTGGCGTCGTGGGCGAGGCCGGCCTGATCGAGCAGGCTGGCAACGACGGCTACATCCTCGTCCGTCATCGGCTCGTACTGGGCGTCGGCGCCGAGGGACTTGACGCTGCCCTTCACGTACAGCACCGCTTCGTAGAGCGAATCGCCCAGCGCGTCGCCGGCGTTGCCGCAGATCACCATGCGGCCGGCCTGGGCCATGAAGGCCGAGAAGCTGCCCACCGAGCCGCCGACGACGATGTTGCCGCCCTTCAGCGAGATGCCGCAGCGCAGGCCTGCATCGCCCTCGATGACCAGCAGGCCGCCGTGGGCCGAGGCGCCGGCGCCATTGCTGGCGAAGCCCTTGACGTGCACCTTGCCGCTCATCATGTTCTCGGCCACGCCGGTGCCGGCGCTGCCGGTGATGGTGACGGTGGCCGTCTTGTTCATGCCGCCGGCGTAGTAACCGGCATGGCCGACCACTTCCACCTGGATCGGGCAGTCGAGGCCGACGGCAATGTTGTGGGCACCGTCCGGGTTGAGGACGGTTACGTGGCCGACTTTGCCTTCCTTGGCACCCGTGTGCAGGAAGGTATTGAGCTCCCGCAGGGGCTGTGCGGCCAGGTCGAAGGTCAGGCGTTCCATACGTACATCTCCTCGGGGGCAGGTTCAAAAACGGTGGCGTGCTTGACGCCGGGCAGGTGGGCCAGCGACCGGAATTCGGAGGCGATGGCCACGTAGTCGTCGGTTTCGGCCACTACCGCCGGCTTGCAGGCGAAGGGGTCGCGGATCAGGGCCAGCTTGTCCGGCGTGCCCATCAGGAAGGTGTAGAAGCCGTCGAGCTCCTCGAAACCCTTCTGCAGTGCGGTTTCCAGGTCATCGCCCTCGCGCAGGCGCCATTCCAGGAAGCGGCAGGCGGCTTCGGTGTCGTTGTCGGTCTCGAAGGTGATGCCGCGCGGTTCGAGCATGCGGCGGATGCCGTTGGGGTTGGACAGCGAGCCGTTATGCACCAGGCAGAAGTCTTCGCCGGCGGTGAAGGGGTGGGCGCGGTCCGGCGTCACGGCGGATTCGGTGGCCATCCGGGTGTGGCCGACCAGGTGCGAGCCGGTGAGGCCGGCAAAGCCGTAGCGGGCCGCCACTTCGGCCGGCGTGCCGATGTCCTTGTAGAGGTCGATGCTGCGCCCCGTGGACAGGATGTGCAGCTTGGGGTGGTGCTCCTTGATCCAGCGCTTGACCACCGTGGGGGCGATGTCGAAGCTCAGGATGGCATGGTTGCCCTTCGGTTCCACGGCGGCGGTGACGCCCAGGTGGCCCTTCAGCTCGTGGGTCAGGCCCAGCCAGTTGAAGTCGGCGCCGTCATCGGTGAGGCCGGAGTACAGGCTGATCTTCCGTTCGTTTTCGGCGAGGGGCGTGCTGAACACGGCCAGGCCGGCGGAGTCGGGGCCGCGCTCGGTCATGCCGATGAGCATGGGCACCATCAGCGCGCCGAGTTGTTCCCGCAGGGCCGGTGTCTTCACCAGCAGTCCAACGATTCCACACATGTTGTTTCTCCTTCGTTCAGTCTTTGATTCGTTGCTCAGAAAAATTCCAGGTAGTTCTTGATTTCCCAGTCCGATACGTGGCGCATGTACTCGACCCATTCCATGTGCTTGAGGCGCAGGAACTCGTTGGCGACCGGGCCCAGGGCCTTGCACAGAACGGTGTCCTTCTCGAGAGCGAGGAGGGCTTCGTGGAGGTTCTGGGGCAGGATCTCGATGCCGGCAGCCTTCAGTTCTTCGGGGCTCAGGGCGTAGAGGTTCTGGTTGTGCGGGTCGCCCGGATCGAGGTTGCGCTCGATGCCGTCGAGGCCGGCGGCGATCACCGCGGCGGTGGCCAGGTAGGGGTTGCAGGCGCCGTCGGGCAGGCGCAGTTCGAGCCGGCCGTGGGGGATGCGCACCATCGACGAGCGGTTGTTGTCGCCGTAGCTGATGTAGGCCGGGGCCCAGGTGGCGCCGGTCAGGGAACGGCCGACGACGAGGCGCTTGTAGCTGTTGACCGTCGGGGCGCAGATGGCGGCCAGCGCCGGGGCGTGAGCCAGGATGCCGCCGAGGAACTGGTAGGCCAGCTTCGACAGTTCGAGCCCGTGCTTGTCGCTCTTGTCGGAGAACAGGTTGGTCTTGCCGTCGCCGATGGACATGTGGATGTGCATGCCGTTGCCCGGCCGGTTGGCGAAGGGCTTGGGCATGAAGGAGCAGATCATGCCCAGGTCGTTGGCGATCTCCGAGGCGGCCATCTTGAACAGCAGGTAGTGGTCGGCGGAGGTCAGGCAGTCGGCGAAGGTGTAGTTGATCTCGAACTGGCCGTTGGCGTCCTCGTGGTCGATCTGATAGACGTCCACATCCACCGCCCGCAGGCTGTCGGTGAGGGTTTCGAGAAACTCGCGGTTGCGCGACAGGCCTTTGTAGTCGTAGCAGGGCTTGGGCAGCGTGTCGGTCGGATCGGTCGGGACGATCTGGCCGTTGGCGTCCTTCTTGAGCAGGGAGAATTCCGGCTCCAGCCCGGTGAAGAAGGTGTAGCCCTTGGCGTCGAGACGCTTGATCTGGTTCTTCAGCACCACGCGGGTGTCCAGCGGCCAGGGTTCGCCCTTGACGTGGCCGTCGCAGGCAATGCGGGCATAGCCGGGCTGCCAGGGCACCAGGCACAGGGTGTCGAGGTCACCGATGGCCATGAAGTCCGGCCCGTTGGGCTCGATGCCCATGCCCCACACCGCGAAGCCCGCAAAGCCGGCGCCGGTGGTGAGGATGCTGTCGAAATGGGCTGCGGGAACGGCCTTGGTCTTGGCCGTGCCGTGGATGTCGACGAATTGGGCCAGGACGTACTTGACGTCGTTGTCCGCAAGAAACTGCTTGGCTTCTGTGGGCGTCATTGCCGCTCTCCTGAAGTGGGTTGGGGGGATTCAGTTGAAGTGGTGGGCGGCTACGTTGCCGCCACCCAGCTCGACGGCGATGCCGAGCAGGGTTTCCCACAGGTAATGTCCGTACGTGCCGTCGCACCAGACGCGGACGAAGGGCTGGCCGTTGCGGAGTTCGGGGATGACCGTGACGCCGACGCCGACCATCGAGGTGAGCACGACCGGGCGGGTGGCGGGGTCGAGGGGCCGGAAGTTCACGTTGCAGGTCTGGCGCAGCAGCTCGTCGAGGCGGGCGCCGCCAAGGATCAGGGCGGCGTCCTGGCGCAGCACCGGATACACACCGGCAGCCCGGGGCGCGCTGGCCAGCGGGGCGATCAGGGCGTCCGGGCCTTCGATCAGGAACTCGGTGAAACCGAGCCGGGCGATCAGCCCGCCGCCATCCAGCGGCAACCAGCTGTTGGGCTGGGGCGGCACCGGCAGGCCGAGGTTTTCAAGCCAGGCGATGGTGCCGGGGCCCTTGCAGCCGTAACGGGCGGTGGCGGACACATCGGCGATGCCGAGGCGGGCCACGGCGGCGGGCTGGGCGGCGGGAGCGAGCAGGGTGGCGATCTCGGCCACCGGGCTCACGGCGAGAGCGGAAATCATGCGGCCTCCTTCTGCTTGAGGTTGTCCGGGTCGTAGAACGGGGTGGCGCTGACCTGGGCATCGACCATCGCCCCGTCGGTAAGGCGGATGCTTACCTTGGTGCCGATGGCGGCCAGGTCGGGGCGCAGGAAGGCCAGACCGATGTAGCGGTCGAGGCTGGGGCTGAAGGCGATGCTGGTGACCCGGCCGGCGATGTCGCCGCCGTCGATGACCAGGTTGCATTCGAGGGGTACCGCGCCGCTGTAGCCCACCGGGAAGGTGATGCCGGCCAGTTGCTGCTTCTGCGGCTTCTTGGCGATGGCGGCGAGGCTGCGCTGGCCGATGAAGAAAGGCTTGGTCATCTTCACCGCCCAGCCCATGCCCACTTCCAGCGGCGTGGTGAGGCCGTCGGTGTCCTGGCTGATGATGATGTGGCCCTTTTCGAGGCGCAGCAGGCGCTGGGCTTCGACGCCGAAGGGGCGGATGGCGTGGGCCTTGCCGGCCGTCATCAGTGCATCCCACAGGGCGCCGCCCATGCTCGCCGGCACGTGCAGCTCGTAGCCCCATTCGCCGACGAAGCCGACGCGCATCAGGCGGGCCGGGATTTTTCCACCACTCACGGCCACTTCGCCCTCACGTACTGCCAGGTAGGGGAAGGCCGCGGCGGAGAGGTCGAGCCCGGTGAGGCTTGCCAGCACTTCGCGGGATTTCGGCCCGGCCAGGTTCATGGCGGCGAAGGCGCCGGTGTGATTGACGATGCCGCAGTCGAGCCGCCACATGGTGTTGAGGCGCGACAGTTCGCGATAGACGGTGGCCGCACCGGAGGTGGTGGTGGTGAAGTAGAAGTGGTCTTCAGCCAGCCGGGCCACCACGCCATCGTCGATAACCACGCCGGACTCGTCGCACATCACCGCGTAGCGGGTCATGCCGACTTTCAGGTTGGCGTAGTTGGACGTATAGACCCGCTCAAGGAATTCCGCCGCCTGGGGGCCGATGACCTCCAGCTTGCCGAGGGTGCCCACGTCGATCAGGCCAACGCTGTTGCGCACGGCGGCGACTTCCTCGCGGATGCAGGTCAGGCGGTCCTTGCCGGCGACCTGGTAGAACTCCGGGCGTTGCCAGGCACCAGCCGGCATCCAGCGGGCGCCGAGGGCGTCGTGACGGCTGGTGAGCGGAGTGCGGCGCTCGGGGTTGAAGCCGCGGCCGGCCAGGATGGCCATCGGTACCGGGTGGTAGAAGGGGCGGGCGGTGGTGGTGCCGACCTGCTGGGGTTCCTTGCCGGTCAGGCGGGCCAGGATGCGCAGCCCGTTCATGTTGGAGTGCTTGCCCTGGCTGGGGCCCATGCCGTTGGTGGAGAAGCGCTTGAGCAACTCGATGTTGTCGAAGCCCTCCTGGACGGCGTTGCGGAAATCCTTGAACTGCAGGTCTTCGTCGAAATCGACGAAGTTCTTGCCGTCCGGGTGATCGACGATGGGCCACGGGTGGCTGGGGCACTCGGCTTCCGGCGGCAGGGCGGCGCCGCTGGGGCTGCCGAAGCCGACCGAGGCGGCGGCGTGGCTGCCGGCACGGGTGCCGTCGGCAAGGCGACGTTCCAGCTCATGCACGCCATTGACCCGGCCACAGGCGAACACGCCGTCGGGCAGCGCCTCGGGGACGAACTGTTCCACCGCCCGGTCGAAGCGCATGCGGGTGCCAGCCTGATACAGCAGGTTGGCGGCGGGCGCCCAGCCGACGCTCATCAGGATGCCGTCGCAGGGGATGTCGCGGGTCTGGGCGGACGGGCTGCCATCGGCCTGCAGCGTGGCGATGCGGGCTCCGGCGCACAGGCCATCGGCGCCGGGCAGGGCCTCGACGATGCAACTGCCGGGCTGGACTTCGACGCCGGCCTGGCGCAGCAGCTTGGCCAGCGGTTCGGCGCTGCCGGCAGCGGGGCGCAGGTCCAGCACCGATGCCACGCCGATGCCTTGGGCCAGCAGATCGAGGGCGGCCCGGTAGCCGTCGGCATTGGCGACCAGCACCACGGCCTTGCTCACCGGCTTGACGCCGTAGCGGTACATCAGGCGCTGGGCGGCGGAGGCCAGCATGATGCCGGGCAGGTCGTTGTAGCGGAACACGGCGGGTTGCTCGAAGGCGCCACTGGCCACCACCACGCTGGCGGCGCGCATCTTGAGCATGCGATCAGCGCTGACCAGCGGAATCCAGTGATCCTTGTAGTAACCGGCGGCGTAGGTGGCGGTGAGCACGCGGATGCGCGGTTCGGCGGCGACCTTGGCGAGCAGGTCCGCCAGGAGTCGGCGGCGGCTGGTGTCGTTGCCGATCTGGTAGGTGGCGCTGCCGCCGGCGTGGGCGTTTTCATCGACCACCACCACATCGGCGCCCTGGGCGGCGGCGGCCAGCGCGGCAGACAGGCCGGAGGGGCCGGCGCCGATTACCAGCACGTCGCAGAAATCGTAGGCCTTGGGCGTGGTGCGCTGGGCACTGGTGAGATCTACGGTACCGAGGCCGGTCATGGCGCGGAACATGCGTTCCCACATCGGGAACAGCTTCTTGGTGTGGAAGGCCTTGTAGTAGAAGCCGACCGGCAGGAGGCGCGCCATCTTGCCGAGGAAGCGACCCTTGTCGCCGGCCAGGCTGCCGAAGGTGTTGACCGCGGTGAGCGTCATGCCGGCCACGAGGGGCGTCACGTCGGCGCGCACGTTGGGCTGGTCGCCCCACTGGTGGAGGGCGTTGGTGTCGTGGTTGGCGAGGGACAGCACGCCCCGCGGCCGGTGGTACTTGAAGCTGCGGCCGAGTACGCGCACGTCGGCGCCCCACAGGGCCGAGCTGATGGTGTCGCCGGCGTAGCCTTTGAAGGTCCGGCCTTCGAAGCTGAATTCGACGGGTTTGGAGCGGTCGATCCACTCACCGCTGCTGGCGGGCAATCGCATCATTCTTCTCCCGTGTAAAAGTAGGTCTTGAGCACGACGTCTTTCTCGGTGTCACGCTCGGCGATGAACCAGGTGTTGCTGGGGGTGTGGCACCACCATTCGCGCTTCACGCCCGGGGCGCCGTTGCGGTTGAAGACGTAGTCGGCCCATTCGTCGTCGCTGGCCGCGGCGGGGTTGGGCATGGGGCGCACTTCGCCCCAGTAGAAAAACTCGGAGACCGGGCGGGGGCCGTTGAGGGGGCAGGTCAGGATCTTCATGGCGGGTTTCCTCTCAGTGGCCGACGCTTGCGGCGCCCTTTTCGCCGGTGAGGGCGAAATTGCGGAAGCGGTCGAGGGAGAAGCCGGTGATCAGCGGGTGCGGCGCGTCATTGACCACCGTATGGGACATGGTCTTGCCGCACACCGGGGTGGCCTTGAAGCCCCAGGTGCCCCAGCCGGAGTCGAGGTAGAAGCCTTCCACCGGGGTCATGCCCATGATCGGCGCGAAGTCGGGGGTCATGTCGGCCATGCCGGCCCACTGGCGCATCACCTTCACGTTGGACAGGAAGGGGAACATCTCCAGCATGTGGGTGCTGAGGCCTTCGACGAAGTCGAGCGTCGAGCGGGTGCCGTGCAGTTCATACGGGTCGAGGGAGGCGCCCATCACCAGCTCGCCGCGGGCCGACTGGCTGATGTAGACGTGCAGGCTGCCGGATACCAGGATCGGGTCGAGCCAGGGCTTGACCGGTTCGCTGACCATGGCCTGCAGCGGGTGGATGTACAGCGGCGTCTTGACGTCCACCATCTTGAGGATGCGTGGGGTCGAGCCGGCCACGGCGCACAGCACCTTGTTGGTGGCGATGTAGCCGCGGGATGTCTTGACGCCCTTGACCTTGCCACCCTGCACGTCGATGCCGAGCACTTCGGTCTGCTGGTGGATTTCCACACCACGCTGGTCGGCGCCGCGGCCGTATCCCCAGGCCACCGCATCGTGGCGGGCCACCGAGCCGGGCGCGTGGTACAGCGCACCGAGGATCGGGGAGTGGCCGGCGCACGACAGGTCGATCATCGGGGCGGCTTCCTTCACCACTTCCGGCCCGACCACTTCCGAGTTGACCCCGTAGTGCTTGTTCACCTCGGCACGCCAGCGCATGGTGCGCAGCGCCGAATCGGTGTGGGCCAGGGTGAAGTGGCCACGGTTGGCGTAGAACAGGTTGAGGTCGAAGTCGGTGGACAAGTCCTGCCACAGCTTCACCGACTCGTCGTAGAACTTGACGCCTTCGGGGGTCAGGTAGTTGGAGCGGATGATGGTGGTGTTGCGGCCGGTGTTGCCGCCACCGATGTAACCCTTTTCGAGCACGCACACATTGGTGATGCCGTGGTCGCGGGCCAGGTAGTAGGCGGCCGCCAGGCCATGCCCGCCGGCACCGATGATGACCACGTCGTAGCTCGACTTGAGCTTCTCGTGGTAGGTGAACATCCGGGGTTCCGGATGCTTCTTGTTGAGCGCAAAGCGCAGCAGTCGCCAGGGCATGGTGGATTCCTCAGTGCCGGTGTTTCAGCGGAAAACGACAGTCTTGTTGCCATGCACGATCACCCGGTCTTCGAGGTGATAGCGCAGGCCGCGGGCGAGGACGGCCTTCTCGATGTCCTTGCCGTAGCGGACCAGATCGTCCGGGGAGTCGGAGTGATCGATACGGATGACGTCCTGCTCGACGATGGGTCCCTGGTCGAGCTCGGAGGTCACGTAGTGGCAGGTGGCGCCGATCAGCTTGACGCCGCGCACGTGAGCCTGGTGATAGGGCTTGGCGCCGACGAAGCTGGGCAGAAAGCTGTGGTGGATGTTGATGATCTGGCCCGGGTAGTTCTCGCACAGCTCGGGGGACAGGATTTGCATGTAGCGGGCCAGCACCATCACGTCGCCCTCGGCCTCGCGGAACAGCTCGGCGACCTTGGCGTAGGCGGCGGGCTTGTTGTCGGGGGTGACGGGGACGTGGTGGAAGGGGATGCCGTGCCACTCGACGAAGCCGCGGAAGGTTTCGTGGTTGGAGATGACGCAGGGCACGTCCATGTTGAGCTCGTCGGCGTGCCAGCGGGAGAGCAGGTCGTAGAGGCAGTGTTCCTGCTTGGAGACGAGGATGACGACGCGTTTTTTGCGGGCGCTGTCGGAGATGCGCCAGTCCATCTTGAACTCGGCGGCGATGGGGGCGAACTTGTCGCGCAGGGCTTCGATGCCGAAGGGCAGGGAGTCGGCGAGGATTTCCTGGCGCATGAAGAAGCGCTGGCTGTCGGCGTCGGCGTGGTGGTTGGCTTCGGTGATCCAGCCCTGGTGGCTGGCGAGGAAACCACTCACCGCGGCAACGATGCCGACCCGGTCGGGACAAGACAGCGAAAGGGTGTAACGACGACTCGATGACATGCTCTCAACTCCGCTGGAAGTTCATATAGAGAATTATTTTTGAACATTGTGCATCTTTGTCTGGTTTAGGTCAACTATTGTTCATGCAGAGAAACTTTTTAGCTGTGCGATAATTTCTCCATCGTTTTTTGAACGTGAGGAAATCCCATGAGTGACACCGACAGCTCCGGCAGCCTTGAGCGCTACCTGGGCAACACCATCCGGGATCTGCGCCAGAAACATGGCCTGACCATTGCCGATGTGGCCAACCTGGCGGGAATCAGCCGGGGCATGCTGTCGAAGATCGAGAACGCCCAGACGGCCACCAGCCTCGACACCCTGTCGCGTCTGGCCGGTGCGCTGGGGGTCTCCATCGCGACCCTGTTCCGGGGTTACGACGTGCGCGACGGCAGTGCCCAGCTGGTCAAGAAGGGGGAGGGCATGGAGGTGGTCCGGCGGGGTACCAAAAAGGGCCACACCTATCACCTGCTGGCCTATGACCAGGGCCCGACCAAGGTTTTCGAGCCCTTCCTGATCACCATCGACCACGAGTCCGAAACCTTCCCGATCTTCGAGCACCCGGGCACCGAGTTCATCTACATGCTGGAAGGGGAGATCGAGTATCGCCATGGCCAGAACACCTACGTGCTGACGCCCGGCGACTCGCTGACCTTCCGGGCCGACATTCCCCACGGCCCGGAGAAGCTGACCAAGTGCCCGATCCGCTTCCTCAGTGTGTTGATGTATCCAAATGCCAGTGACGTGAGCTGACGAGGCTGCCCCGTAGACGGCACAGCCCCGGGGGCCGGGAAGGCCTCCGGGGCGGTGCCGACAGGGTTGTCGGCGGCCATGAAGTCGTTCTTGCGGACGTGCAGCGGTTCCGTCATCAAACGAAGCATGGCCGTGGTTCAGGCGTGATAGGCGGATTCGCCGTGGGTGGCGATGTCGAGTCCCTCCCGCTCATCCTCGGCACTGACCCGCAGACCGATGGTCATGTCGATCAGCTTGAAGGCGATGTAGGACACGACGGCCGACCACACCACTGCTGTACCGACACCCCAGGCCTGGGCAATCATCTGGCTGCCCATGTCGAAGGTGCCCGGGGCGTTGGCCACGTAGTCCCACACGCCGGTACCGCCGAGTTCCGGCGAAGCGAACACGCCGGTTAGCAGGGCGCCGAGGATGCCGCCGACCCCATGCACGCCGAACACGTCGAGGCTGTCGTCCACACCCAGCATGCGCTTGAGGCCATTGACGCCCCAGTAGCACACGATGCCGCCGAGGAAGCCCATGATGATGGCGCCCATCGGTCCGACCAGACCGCAGGCCGGGGTGATCACCACCAGGCCGGCGATGGCGCCGGAAACGGCACCCAGCATGGACGGCTTGCCCTTGAACATGGCCTCGATCACCGTCCAGGCGACCGTTGCCGCACAAGTGGCCACCAGCGTGTTGAAGAAGGCCAGGCCGGCGGTAGCACCGGCTTCCAGCGCCGAGCCGACGTTGAAGCCAAACCAGCCGACGAACAGCAGGGAGGCGCCGACCATGGTCATGGTCAGGCTGTGGGGGGCCATGGATTCACGACGGTAGCCGATGCGCGGGCCGATCATGAAGGCACCCACCAGCGCGGCGACGCCGGCATTGATGTGCACCACCGTGCCACCGGCAAAGTCGAGGGCGCCCTTGTTGAACAGGAAACCGGCAAACTCGCCCGCCTTGGCGGCAGCTTCCGCCGAGGTGAAGGCATCCGGACCCGCCCAATACCACACCATGTGGGCCATCGGAATGTAGGAGAAGGTGAACCACAACACCATGAAGATCAGCATGGCCGAGAACTTGATGCGCTCGGCAAAGCCGCCGATGATCAGCGCCGGGGTGATCGCCGCGAAGGTCAGCTCGAAAGCTGCGAAGAGGTATTCCGGCAGCACCACGCCCTTGCTGAAAGTGGCCACCACGGTTTCCGGCGTTACGCCCTTCATGAACAGCTTGTCGAAGCCGCCGAAGAAGGCATTGCCGTCGGTGAAGGCCAGGCTGTAGCCATACACCGCCCACAGCACACCGAGCAGACAGAAGACCACCAGGGTCTGCATCAGCACCGACAGCATGTTCTTGGAGCGCACCATGCCGCCGTAGAACAGGCCCAGGCCGGGGGTGGCCATCATCACCACCAGCAGGGTCGCGGTGATCAGCCAGGCGGTGTCCCCCTTGTTGGGGACGGGCGCCGCGGCCGGTGCCGCCGTGGCAACCGTGTCGGCGGTGGCGGTGACTGCCGCGGCCACGGCGGGCGCTTCGTCGGCCCAGCCCGGGGCGGCAAAGAGCATGGCGAACAGCAGGGTCACGAATACGAATAAGCGTTTCATGGGAGTCTCCTCAAAGGGCTTCGATGCCGGCCTCGCCGGTTCGGATGCGGATGGCCTGTTCGAGATCGAAGACGAAGATCTTTCCGTCGCCGATCTTGCCGGTGGCTGCTGACTTTTCGATGGCTGCGATGGCGCTCTCGAGCACGTCGTCGGGGACGGCCGCCTCGATCTTCACCTTGGGCAGAAAATCCACCACGTACTCGGCCCCCCGGTACAGCTCGGTGTGGCCCTTCTGGCGCCCGAAGCCCTTCACGTCGGTTACGGTCAGGCCCTGAACACCGACGGCATTGAGGGCCGTCCGGACTTCGTCGAGCTTGAACGGCTTGATGATTGCGCTGATCAGCTTCATGGCGTTTCACTCCATTCCGGTTGTTGCCCACCCATCATTTCCTGCTGGAATCCCGTCATTTTTTATACGCTCCCTAGTGCATTTAAAGAAAAAAAGTTTCCTTCCATGAGGCAGGAAACATGCCAAATCCCGCGTCGCAGCAAATCAGGGGTTCTGCTCGTCACCGCCCCGGTTTTCTGCACCAAAACACGGCAAACGGCCTCGTGCCGCACCAAAACCGGTAGCGCCAGGTTGCTCTCCAAATCTGCTGCGACAGGCGTGACGAAGCACAGGCAGGGCCCGTCGGAACAAGGGTGAGAGAGGGGGAGGCGGAGGGGCCGCCTAGCGCTGCCGGCGGATCAGAAAGGCGTTGTCGGCCGGCGAGAAACCCTGCCCGGGGTAATAGGCCATGGCCGTCGGGGCCGACAGCAAAACGATGGAAACCTCGTCGCCGAGAGCGGCCCGCAAGCGGTTCACCAGGCCGCTGCCGATGCCGCGGCCCTGGTAGGACTTGTCTACCGCCAGGTCGGACAAATAACAGCAGTAGCTGAAGTCGGTCAGGGCCCGGCACAGCCCCACCAGGGTGTCGCCCGACCAGGCGGAGACGACGATGTCCGCCGCCGCGAACATCCGGCCGATGCGCGCCGGATCGCCGATGGGGCGGACGATTCCGGACGAATCAAAGACGCGGACGATATCCGGTACGTCCAGCGGGGCATCAAGACGGTAGTCGATCACGGCGGTTCTCGGGTAAGGGTTCAATACAGTTTGAGGGTCAGTGTGGTGCCGGATGAACCACCGGCGCCTCCCAGTCCTGGTAGTCGTCGGCCTGGCGCAGACGCAAGGCCCGCTCGGCGGAGCGCAGGGTGTTTTCGATGAGCATGGTGACGGTCATCGGCCCGACGCCGCCGGGCACCGGAGTGATCCAGCTGGCTTTTTCCTTGACGCCCTCGAAATCCACGTCGCCGACGATCTTGCCGTCGGGCAAACGGTTGATGCCCACATCGATGACGATGGCGCCCTGCTTGACCATCTGCGAGACGATCAGCCCGGGCTTGCCGGCGGCGACGATGAGGATGTCGGCGAGGATGGTGTGCTGGGCCAGGTCGCGGGTTTTGGCGTGGCAGATGGTCACCGTGGCCTCACGTTGCAGCAGCATCAGGGCCATCGGCTTGCCGACGATGTTGCTGGCCCCGACGACGACCACGTTCTTGCCGGCCACGTCGGTGCCGGTGGTGTCGAGCAGGAGTTGCACGCCGTAGGGCGTACAGGGCGGAAAGATGGTGTTGCCGACGACGAGGCCACCGACGTTGTAGAGGTGAAATCCATCCACATCCTTGTGCACCGAGATGGCCTCGAGCACGTTGCGGTTGTCGATGTGGGGCGGCAGCGGCAGCTGGATCAGGATGCCGTGCACGGCCGGGTCGGCATTGAGGCGGGCGATGGTGGCGAGGACTTCGGCCTCGGCGGCATCGTCGGGCAGGGCGATGTGGAAGGAGCGCACGCCGCACTCCTCGCAGGCCTTGACCTTGTTGCCGACATAGACGCGGGAAGCCGGGTTGTCGCCGACGAGGATGACGGCGAGTCCGGGCTGCAGGCCCTGTTCCACGAGCTTGCCGACACGCTGTTTGAAGCCTTCGCGCAGGCGCTTCGAGAGCGCCTTGCCGTCGATGATCTGCGCGCTCATCGGAACACCACCGTCTTGTTGCCATGCACGATCACCCGGTCTTCGAGGTGATAGCGCAGGCCGCGGGCGAGGACGGCCTTTTCGATGTCCTTGCCGTAGCGGACCAGATCGTCCGGGGAGTCGGAGTGATCGATACGGATGACGTCCTGCTCGACGATGGGTCCCTGGTCGAGCTCGGAGGTCACGTAGTGGCAGGTGGCGCCGATCAGCTTGACGCCGCGCACATGGGCCTGGTGATAGGGCTTGGCGCCGACGAAGCTGGGCAGAAAGCTGTGGTGGATGTTGATGATCTGGCCCGGGTAGTTCTCGCACAGCTCGGGGGACAGGATTTGCATGTAGCGGGCCAGCACCATCACGTCGCCCTCGGCCTCGCGGAACAGCTCGGCGACCTTGGCGTAGGCGGCGGGCTTGTTGTCGGGGGTGACGGGGACGTGGTGGAAGGGGATGCCGTGCCACTCGACGAAGCCGCGGAAGGTTTCGTGGTTGGAGATGACGCAGGGCACGTCCATGTTGAGCTCGTCGGCGTGCCAGCGGGAGAGCAGGTCGTAGAGGCAGTGTTCCTGCTTGGAGACGAGGATGACGACGCGTTTTTTGCGGGCGCTGTCGGAGATGCGCCAGTCCATCTTGAACTCGGCGGCGATGGGGGCGAACTTGTCGCGCAGGGCTTCGATGCCGAAGGGCAGGGAGTCGGCGAGGATTTCCTGGCGCATGAAGAAGCGCTGGCTGTCGGCGTCGGCGTGGTGATTGGCCTCGGTGATCCAGCCCTTGTTGTGGGCCAGAAAGGCGCTGACGGCGGCAACGATGCCGACTCTGTCCGGGCAGGACAGGGACAGGGTGTAGCGGCGGGTGGGGGTGCTCATGGGCTGTTTTCCTTTTACTCGCTGCACTTAGCCTTTGGCCGTGCGCTTGACCTTGTCCGGATCGTCGAAGGGCAGGGTGTGGGTGGTGGCCGCACAGTTCAGGCTGGCACCGCGCAGTGTCAGCTTGCGTCCGGCCACCGCGTAGGCCGGGTCGATGCGGGCGATGGCCATCGAGCGCTCGGTCAGGCGCGAGTACATGCCGCAGGTCACGAAGCCGACTTTCGTATCGCCGTCGTAGAGGGCATCACCGCCCAGTGCCGCGTCCTTCGTCGCCAGTTCCACGCCGAAGATCTTGAAGCGCTCCTGGCCCTGCAGGCGGTAGTGCTCGGCAGCGCCGCGAAAATCCTTCTTGCCCGGCGATACGGTGAAGTCCAGGCCCAGTTCCCACAGGCTGTCGCCGATCGGCTGGCCTGCCATCGGGTACATGTCGGAGTTGTCGTAGGGGTAGAACAGCAGGTAGCTCTCGACCCGCAGCCAGTCCAGGGCGGTGAAGGAGCAGGGCATGATGCCCATCTCCTTGCCCTCGGCGACGATGGTGTCCCAGATCAGGGGCGCGTCGGCCCCCTTGCAGAAGATCTCGTAGCCGCGTTCGCCGGTGTAGCCGGTGCGCGACAGCATCACCGGGCGACCGAAGAGGGTCGTCTGCATGTGGTGGAAGTAGGGCAGGTCACGGATGCCGGGCACGTGTTTGGCGAGAAAATCCACCGCCACCGGCCCCTGCAGGGACAGGTCGTGCAGGTCGTCGTCGAACAGCACCACCACGTTGCGGCCCACCGCGCCGCGGGTCAGGATTTCGTGGCCGGCGCCGGAGCCATGCACCACCATGAAGGCGTTGGGCCCGTTGCGGTAGATCACGCAGTCGTCGATGAACTTGCCGGCCTCGTTGAGCATGCACGCATACACCGACTTGCCCGGGTAGAGCTTGCTGACGTTGCGGGTGGTGGCGAAGTTGATCAGGGCCTCGGCGTGGGGGCCAATGATGTGCATCTTCTTGAGGCCCGACACATCCATCAGGCCGGCCTTGGTGCGGATCGCCGCGTGCTCGTCGGCCAGGTCGGTGGAATAGGTCCACGCGGTGCCCATGCCGTTCCAGTCTTCAAGACCGGAACCCAGGGCGCGATGGCGGTCGGCGAGGACTGAAAGTCTCCATGAACTCATCTGAAACTCCTTTTCTGAAAGGGTTTGGGGGTTGAGTCCATTAAGCCAGCCGGCGCGGCGCGGGGAAATACTACTCTGGTACTACTTCGGGGAGAGGGCGGGGGCGGCACTGCCGGATTGGCTTGCTCAGGCGCCCCGTTCCTCTTCCCGCAGTTCCCGCAGCCACACTGCCGCTTCGAAGCGGTTGCGCAGGTTGAGTTTCTGCAGCACGTGCTTCACATGCACCTTCACCGTGCTTTCGGCGATGCCGAGGGAGCGGGCCACGATCTTGTTGGAGGCGCCCTTGGAGACCAGTTCCAGGGTCTCCTGCTCGCGGGCGGTGAGGGAGACCCAGCCTTCGTTGATGCTTTCCCGGCTGGGGGGCTGGGGTTTGGCGAGGAGGCCACCGACTTCGGCCGACAGCACGGTGCCACCGGCGGCCACCTGGCGCAGCTTGAGGCAGAAATCGTCCGGTTCCATGTCCTTGAGCAGGTAGCCGCTGGCCCCGGCCTTGAGGGCTTCCATCACGTCGAAGCTGGAGTCGGACACGGTCAGCATGACCAGCCGGGTGGTGGAGCCGGCGCTTTGCAGGGCCCGGATCACCGAGATGCCGTCGAGGCCCTTCATGTGCAGGTCCACCAGGGCCACGTCGGGGCGGTGAGTCAGCACCGCCTCGATGCCTTCGGCGCCGGAGGTGGCCTCGGCCACCACGTGGATGTCGCCGTACATGGACAGCAACTGGCCGATGCCCTTGCGGAAGAGGGCATGGTCGTCCACCACCACGAGGCGGATCGGGGTACCGTCCCGGCCCGGTGCCGGGCTTGTCGTCATGTGTTCCATGGGTGTGTTTCCTTTAATCGTCAATTCGGTTCAGCCGGGGGCCGAGCGGGGCCGGAAGCGCACCTCGACGCAGGTGCCGGCGCCGCCGGCGCCTTCGTCGAGCGTCAGACTGCCGCCCAGCTGGCGGGCCCGCTCGTGCATGATCGACACGCCGTGGTGGCCTTCGCCACCGTTGTCGGGCTGGATGCCGCGGCCATCGTCCTCCACCAGCACCAGCACCTCGCCGTCCTCGTCCCGCTCCAGGCGGATCAGGGCGTGGTCGGCGCGGGCGTGGCGAACCACGTTGGTGAGGGCTTCGCGGACGATCTGCAGCAGGTGGAATTCTTCGTTGGCCGACAGGGGCACGTCGCCCAGTCGGTAGTCCAGGCCGATCTCGGTGCCGGCCCGGGCCGATAGTTCCTCCACCACTTCGCGCAGGGCCTGCTGCAGCCCGCCGGGGGGCATGCTGGTGCGAAACGCCGAGAGCAGTTCGCGCAGATGGCGGTAGGCACTGTCGAGGCCGGTCTTGATCTCGCCGGAGATGTCGAGCACGGTGCCGCCCGGCGCACAGGCGCTGCAACTGCGGCCGATTTCCAGTTGCAGGCGGGCGATCTGCAGCTTCATGTAGGACAGGGCCTGGGCCAGGGAGTCGTGGAGTTCACCGGCAATGGCGCTGCGCTCGTCCATCAGGGCCAGCCGGCGGCGGCGCTGATTGCGCTGCAGGTTGCCGAGGGACAGGGCGAACAGGCCGGCCACCGCGTCCACCAGCCGGCGGTGACGGCTTTCGAAGAGGAAGTCGCCGCGGGCCTCGACGATCAGCACGCCGTAGATGTTGTCGGCGTCGCGCACCGGCACTGCCAGTTCGACGATCTCCCCGTCCGGGCCGGCCACCGAGCGGCGCAGGCCACCACTGCGCGCCAGCTCGTCGGCGTCGAACTCGTCGAGCAGGCGGGCCAGACGTGGGGCGCCCAGCACGGCCGGCACGCCCAGCCCTTCGGCCACCGGATCAAGCAGGGCCAGCGAGCAGCAGTGGGCCTGCAGGCAATCGGCCATGTCCTCCAGCAAGGTGGTCAGCCAGGGAGCGCTGGCACTGTTTTCGGCCAGATTGGCGCAGGCCCGGTAGATGAATTCCAGCGAGCGGGCGGCAAAGCGTTCCTGTTCCCGGGCGTGGCGGGACAGGCGTTCTCCGTCGGCCAGCCGTCCGGCCAGCTGGGCCGCCACCGAATCCAGGCTGCGCACCAGACGGTCGATCTCGTCGATGCCTCCGGCAGGCGCCGCCACCGCACCAGCGGTGTGCGCGGCCACCCGGGCCAGCGCGAGATCGGTGCGTACAGCCAGCACTTTCCAGGCCGTGCGCAGGATCAGCCCGCAACCGGCCACGAACAGAAACATCAGCACCACCTGGATCAGCCCGACCCCGGCGAGGCGGGCTGCGGCGTCACCGTCGGGCTGGGCCAGGGCCAGGCTTTCCAGGCGCGCCGCCACGCCGGCGCTGACGAACAGGGCCGCGCTGAGGCTGGCGAGGCAGGCCAGCATCAGGCTCAAGCGGGACAGGAGGGGGTAGCGGTCAAGCACCGGAGAGGGCCGTTCAGAATGCACCGGGCAGCAGTGCGACGTTACCAAAGAGCAACTTCCGCGCCTCTGATGAAACTCGTGTCGATGGCCTGGGGCGCACGCCGTGGAGTGATTCCTGCTTGAAGGCAGGCGCGGCCGGCCCGGCGCCAGCCATCTTCCGCGGAATTCCATGACCCTTTATTTTGTCGCCACCCTGCTGCTCACCACCCTGTCGGCCATCGTGCTGGCCGATGCCGGCCCGCCATCGCCAGCCATCTGGGCGCTGCCCCTGCTGCCCGGCCTGGCCTGGACGGTGCTGCGCTTCAGCGGCCGTGGGCACATCACGGCACTTCCTCGCGGCGATGCGGCCCATCACCAGCCGCTGACCCACTTCGCCCTGCACAGCGGCCTGCCCGCGCTGCTGGTGGCGCAAGGGCGCATCACCAATGCCAACCTGGCGCTGCTCAAGACCCTCGGGCTGGAGGCACGGGGCGACGAAGTGATCGGCATGCCCCTCGACAACATCGTGCATCCCAAGCACCACCGGCGTCTGGCGGCACTGCTGGCAGCCGAGACGGCTTCCGGCGATGCCGGCGTGATCACCCTGCTGCGTGCCGACGGCGTGCCCTGGCTGGCCCGCCTCAGCCTGTTTCGCGGCGACCGCTCACCGGTGGCGCTGCTTCAGTTTGGCGCCCCGGACGAACTCCCGGAAGCCGGCCCCGACCGTCAATGGGGCAACCGGATGGGGCACTTCGCCGGCGAGATCCTGTTCGCCCTCGACAGCCAGTTGCTCCTCACCTGGCTCAACCCCCAGTGGGAAAAAGCCACCGGCCGGGCCGTGGCCGACAGCCTGTTCGTGCCCTTTCTGCCCCTTTTTCATCTGGAAGACCGGGTGGCTCTCACCAAGGGATTGCGCCAGTTGCAGGCCGGCGAGCGGGACAGTCTGTGCCTTGAAGTACGCACCCTGGCGGCGCGCAGCCCCGGCCCGCGCTGGGTTGAGTTGCGTGCCTGGCCGCTGGACATGGCGGGCGGCGGCGAGACTGGCGTCGTCGGCATGCTGCTCGACATCGACCAGCGCCGGCGCAGCGAGGAAGCTCTGCGCGCCCAGCGGCGCAGCCTGCACACCATGCTCGACAACCTGCCGGGCATGATCTACCGGGGCCAGAACGACAAGCACTGGACCATGGAGTTCGTCAGCGAGGGCTGCTTCGAGCTGACCGGCTACACGCCGCTGGAACTGGTGGACAACCAGTCAGCCAGCTTTGCCGACCTGATCCACCCGGAAGACCGGGATTTTGTGTGGAATTACGTGCAGATGCGCCTCACCCGGCGCGAGCGTTACGAACTCAGCTACCGCCTCATCGACCGCGACGGGCAGATTCGCTGGGTGTGGGAGCAGGGGCGCGGCATTCACTCCAGCCGCGGCGAATTCCTCGGCCTGGAAGGCTTCATCACCGATGTCAGCAGCAGCCGCGGCGCGCAGGAGGAAGCCCGCCGCCGCCTGTTCTTCGACAACGCCGCCGGATTGCTGGGCTTCAGCTTGTTTCTCGACCGCCTGCAGCACCTCGTCGCCCATTCGGCGATTGCCGGCTATCCCTTCGCGCTGTTTCATCTGGCCATCGAGCCCTTGAGCGGGATCGCCGCCGAGCACGGCCCGGCGATGGCCGAGCGGGTCATGGTGGAAACCGGCAAGCGCTTGCGAGTAGTGCACAGCGACTGCAACGGCGTGGCGCGTCACGGGGAAGGTTTTGCCGTACTGATCGCCGACTTCCGCCCGGAAACGCTGGCCTGGGCTGGCGTCTGTCCGCTGGAGCCGGCTTCACAGGCGGGTCTGCAGCATCTGTCGGCCATGCTCGCCGAAGTGGTCAGTCGGCCCCTGCGCATCGACGGCCATTCGCTCAGTCTTCAGGCCCGAGTCGGAATCGCGCCCGCGCCGGCCCGCTGCACCGATGCCCAGGCGCTGCTGGCCGAGGCACTACGCCGGGCGGAATCCGCTGAAATGTCTCCCGCTTGATGCCTGCTGTCAGCGGGAGGCAGCCAGCCCGTCGGCCGCCAGTCGCAGCCGGCGGACCAACTCCGGTATGCGCTGGCTCTCGGCAATGCCGTAGCCAAGCAGCAGACCATTGGTGCCGGTCCGGCCGGCGTGGTAGATGCTGAGAGGGCGAACGGCGATGCCGTTTTCCCGGGCGGCTTCGGTCATGGCCGAGTCGGGGAGGCTGTCGGGCAGGCGCAGTACGAGGTGCAAGCCGGCCTGTCCGCCGAGAATCGGGCAGTCGGCGCCGAAATGGGCGTGCAGTGCGTTACGCAGCGCCTGCTGACGCTCTCGGTAGATCGGCCCCATGCGGCGAAGATGACGCATCAGCTGCCCGCTCTCCAGGAAACGGGCCAGGGCCCGTTGTTCAACGGCCTGTCCGCCCCGGTAAAGACTGCGGACGGCGTCGCCCAGGTCGGCCACGGCCCAGCGGGGCACCACCATGTAGGCAATGCGCAGGCCCGGGTAGAGCAGCTTGCTGAAGGTGCCGACGTAGATCACTGGCGCCTCCGGGCGCAGGCCCTGGATGGCGGGCAGCGGCCGGGCGCCGGGCTGGGCGTGATTGAAGTCGCTGTCGTAGTCGTCCTCGATCAGCCAGCCGCCGCTTTGCTGCAGACCGTGCAGGAAGGCCAGGCGCCGTTCCAGGCTCAGCACGCTGCCCAGGGGGTACTGGTGCGATGGGGTCACGTAGAGCAGGCGGGGCGGAGCCTCTTTCCACAAGGTGGTGGCAGGGGCCATGCCGTCCCGGTCCACGGGGACATCCACGGTTTTCAGGCCGGCGGCCAGCATGGTGTTGCGGGCTGCCGGGTAGCAGGGGTTCTCCAGCCAGACCGTGTCGCCGCTGTCGGCCAGCAGGCGCGCGCAGGCGTCGAGGGCCATTTGTCCGCCGGCAACGATGAAAACCTGCTCTGGCGCGCAGGCGACGCCGCGTCGCGCCGACAGGAAGCTGGCCACGGCCCGGCGCAGTTCGGGCTCGCCGCCTGGCTCGGCATAGGCCAGCTGGCGGGCACTGACCTCGCCCCAGGCCTTCTGCAGGCAACGCGCCCAGGCGCTCCAGGGAAAGGCGTTCAGGTCGGGTACGCCGGGGGCGAAAGGCAGCAGCGATTCGCCGCGGATGAGCGCAGGCAGCTCGCGGGCCCGGCGGGACAGCAAGGCGCTGCCGCTGGCGGGCGAGCCCGGCGTGGATGCTGTCTTGCCCAGCGGCAGGGTGGTCACCCGGGTGCCGCCCCGGTCGGCTTCAACGAAGCCTTCGGCCAGCAACAACTGATAGGCGAAGAGCACGCAGTTGCGGGCCATGCGGTAATCCGCAGCCAGTTGCCGGGTTGCAGGCAGGCGGACACCCGGCGTCAGGCGTCCGTCCAGAATGGCCGCCTTGAGTTGCCGGTACAGACGAAGCTGGCGTGGCTCGCCGGATTCCGCGGAATCGTCGAGGGAACCGAGAACGAGATCGAGGGACATCTGGCTCCATGAAAGGGGTGTCTGGTGGTTCCATGGATGGTGCCACGGCAAGGCTATGCTGGCATCCACTTTTCAAGGAGCCTGTCATGTCCCAGCAGTCCCCCAGCCCCCGTACCGAAGTCCGGCGCAAACCCCAGCGGGCCCATCACGACCCCGCCACGATCCGGGCCATCATCGATCAGGCGCTGGTCTGCCAGATCGCCTTCAACCAGGGCGGCAGCGTGCACTGCCTGCCTACCGCCTGCTGGCGTGACGGGGACTTTCTCTACATTCACGGAGCCAACAATTCGCGTCTGACCCAGACCTTGCTGGAGGACGAATGCGCCGTGAGCATCACCCATCTGGACGGCCTGGTGCTGGCCCG
This sequence comes from Zoogloea oleivorans, assembly GCF_008107625.1. GTDB lineage: Bacteria > Pseudomonadota > Gammaproteobacteria > Burkholderiales > Rhodocyclaceae > Zoogloea > Zoogloea oleivorans. Next base: position 163,958 of record NZ_SDKK01000007.1, on the reverse strand, counting down.
TTCGGCCTTCCACCATTCCATGAACTACCGCTCGGTGGTGATTTACGGCCGTTTCGAGGCGGAAGACGATCCGGATGCCAAGGCGGCTGCGTTCAAGGCTTTTGTCGAACATGCCAGCCCGGGCCGTTCGGCCCAGGTCCGGCCGCCGTCCCGGGCCGAGCTGGCGGGGACGCGCTTGCTGCGCATCGCCCTCGATGAAGCGGTGGCCAAGATCCGCAACTGGGGCGTGGAAGATTCCGTGGAGGATATGGCCATTCCGGTCTGGGCCGGCGTGTTGCCCCTGTCCCTGCGTGCCGGCCCCGTGCAGCCCGAGGCCGGTTGCGCGGAGCGGGAACCGCCGACGCTCCCCACGTTCATCGGTTTCTTCACCCGCTGCAACGGGTGATCCTCAGGCGTCATTGACTTTCGCGACGCGCAGCTTGCGCCAGGTGGTGAAGGACGCGATACCGGGCGCGAGCCACAGCGACAACCACAGCCCGGCGAGCACGGCCAGTGCCAGCGCGTTGGGCCCCGAACGCGTGATCGCATAGATGACGGCCAGCGCGACCCCCGAGATGGCCACCGCCGAAACCGCGTAGACAATCGCCAGCTGGCGCACAAAGAGACGCACAAAGGGCCACAGCGGAACAGCCACAAGGCGCATCTTCCCCTGGCGAAACGCCACGAAGCAGATTGCCGCACTGATGACAACGGACGCCGCCGCGAGCTGCAGCCAGAACTCCGGCGTCCATGCCGCCCGGCCGCGCACGAAGAGCACCAGGATGACGGAGCACGCGAGCATGCTCAGTGCGAACACGACGCGGAGGGTTTGGGTGGGTGTTTTCATTCAAGGATTCCCCAAGGGTCAGGTGGAATATATACCCCACCCTGTGTAAGCAGTTCCTTGATGGCGGTGAAGCCGGTCATCAATGCTGGCGCGGTGCACCTACCTCGCCCTCACGCCGACGCAACCGACATGCAGTGATTGTGCTGCCTACACAAGGCGCTCGACCTCTCTGCACAGGGCGATTGGGTCATGAGGAGGGGTGAAGCGTGACGCAAGTAGCGAGCACTGGGCACGAACAGTTTCAGAGCGGTAAAGGGTGTGCAGACTTCGCGCCAGCTTGCGTGGCCGTAGCCGCTTCGCAGGAATGACCATGCCGACGCCGAGTGACGCAATGCGGGCCCCATTGTCGAATTGATCCCAGGCGAACGGCACAACGAGTTGAGGAATGCCGGCGCGAAGCGCCTCGGCGGTCGTGCCGATGCCGCCATGATGGACAAGCACTGCGGCGTGCGGAAGGAGGGCGGACAGCGGCACATACGCTTGCCACAGCACCGACTCCGGGAGGTTCGCCGGAATTTGTGCGCGCTCCCTGGTCAGAAAGATGGCACGCCGCCCGAGTCGATTGATGGCGGAGAGGGCGCAAGCAAAGAAGTCGGCAGCATGGAAATTGCCGGTGCCTGGCGTGAACACAAGGGGCTTCTCGCCTGCCGCCAGAAAGGCGGACAGCGCTTCCGTGAAGCCGTCTTGTGCGGCCGCCTCAAACAATTGAAAGTCGCCTTCAATCAAGGGGCGTGGCCAGTCTGGTACGACAGGCGCGAACCAGGAAGGAAAGAGGGTGACCGAGAGATCGGGCGCCTCCATGATGTGCGTCAGAAAAGAACCAACCTCCGGCAAACCCAGCGGTGTTCGAACAGCGTTGAGCTGAGTCACGGCCACCGGGTCAATCCAGCCCTTTTCCACGAAGCGCCACAGCGCGCGTCGCCAACTCATCGGCACCCAGCGCGGCACCGACGTATCGCCGATGGTCAGCGGATCGTGGCAGCTCCGCAGATTCGATGGCGCAAGATACGCGGCAACCACCGCTTTCACCAAGCCACGCTCACGGGCGATGATGGCGCCCGGGACGGCGAACGGATGGGCGATCACAACATGCGGAGCCTGCGCCGAAATGGATTCGATGGTTTCCAGCACCTGTTTCAGACCATCGCTGTAGTTGGCCAAAAGCGCCGAGAAACCTTTCTTGGGGTCCCATATATCTGGATTCCTGAGGACGTGAAGGAACTCTTCGTCTGTTCCAATTCCAACAAACGGCAGCCCGGCATCACGAACGACCTTCTCATAGTAGGAATGGGTTACGAAAGTTACCTTCCGACCGAGCATCTGCAATGCACTCGCAATACGCATGAACGGATGTATGTCGCCGGTCGTTCCGACAGTCATAACCAGATAGTGGGGAGCGGTTTCGGACACGAAGGCTGACTTTCAAATGAATGTGCTGAAGGATTATTGTGACGCCGGGCGACAGGGTTCAGTTGCACTTCGCCGCAAGCGCATGTGAATCAGCGCAAGCCGTTCGCCTTTTCTGTTTTGCCGCTCCTCGATGGCATATGGCTGAAACCCGAGTTTTGGATAAAGCAGCAGGCCCGCAAGGTTTTGATTGAAGCAGGACACCCTGACCTCGGTGGCCAGATGTTTCGAGAAAGCAAGCTGAGTCATTTGCTCCACAAGATAACGGCCAACGCCACGCCCTCGGGCCCGCGGGGACACGATGACATTTCCAATCGAGCAACTGCCGCCCGCTTCCCAGCGGTAAAAATTGGCGAAGGCAACAACCTCACCATCAAGCTCTACAACCGTCGAGTCTGAACGCTGGGCAATAGCGTCCTGCAACTGTGACGCAGCCAGCGGAAAGCTGGCCTTTGGGAAGAAAAAGAACAACTCATCATCGCTTTTCGGAAAGCCGCAAATGAGTTGAATGTCTTTTTCGGCAACAGGGCGATGAGATAGCAACATGCCTTAAGCAATCTGATTGTTTAACGTTTGACATGACCGGCGCTGTGCGGATTTATCGCGCAGGGTCCAAAGACTGAAGGGTGCGAGGTTGAGTGCCGGATTAGCAGGTCGATGCAAAACGCCGAGAAACCGCCCCAGCCGGGGCCCTCGCTATTTGATTTCTCATGACTTCATTCCCGGAATTGGATTCCCAATCCCGTTTTGATGCCCGTCGAATGGGCTGGAGAATGGGCTTTCGCCCAATTCCGGGTGCCGCTTCATGCCGCACTCCCCGCATCCTGCAATTTCGCAATTCGCAGCAGGTTGTACGCCGCCGCCGACAGGTAGGCGGCGATCTGGGTTCGGGCTTCTCCGATGAAGCGGGTCTTTCTCATGCCGCCCACTGTCTTCAGCCAGCCGAAGATTTCCTCTATCCGCTTTCTCTTTCGCTGACTCACCTTGTAGCCCTCTGTGCAGCTTGTCCGTCCATCGAGCCCCGGTGTCTTGCGCCCGTCGATCCGGGCGATATGTGGCTTGATCTTGTGCTCCCGCAGATGCTGGACGAAGTCCTTCACGTGGTAGCCCTTGTCGGCACCCAGGGTCTTCGGGTGGATCTTCCGCCGCCGCGCACGGGTGAGCAGTTGGCGGGCCGCCTGATGCTCGGCCAGGGTGGCGTCGGTGATGAGCAGATCCACGCACAG
>NZ_SDKK01000007.1:90098-160062 GCF_008107625.1 Zoogloea oleivorans | reverse complement strand
TCGAGTTCCGCAGAAATGGCCGACAGTGCCGACTCGGCCAGTTTCTTCACCCGACGCAACGGGTGATCAGCCGAAATCCGGGACTCGACCGAGAAATAGTGAAACATCGAGGACTGGGGATCGACTTCGCCGCGCATCGTTGCTCTGCCTGGGGTTCGGGGATACGGATAGGACAGGCGGGTGGCCGGATCGTTCACTGGGTTTTGCATCGGCCTGTTAGAGGTCATGGCTGGAAATGTCACTGCGCTTATTGCGGTGATGCTTGCGCCAGAGGATTGTCGCCAGCAATAACGACCACAGTAGCCACCAACTGACACCAGCAATGTATGCGCCATAAGTTGTTGCCATTGGCCAGCCATCTGGCGAGCCTTGCAGGGTTGGGAGGCCGCTGTCCTCAAGAACTGACAGAACAACTAGTGTGGGGATATAAAAGACGATACCCAAAAGCGGAATAAAACGGCAGATGGCATACTCGACAGCCAGGAGCGCGCCGCCACCAAAAATGATTATGCCGAAAGAGCGAGCGATGTTTGTCATTGAACCTCAACGTTTGAATTCATCGTCTAACCCATCCGCTTTCAGGTGTGTGGTCGTACCAGAAACCGAGATCATTCCACTCGGCGATTGTCTGTGCGCGTAGCTCTGGACTCATGACGCCCAACGTTTGAGGTAACCGTCGCGGCGCTGCGCTTTATCGCGCAGCGTCCAGCGACCGTAGGGAGCGAGGTTGGGTACAGCTGTGGGCGCTGATGGATGGGAATGTTTCATGAGTCCATCTCGATGGAAGGGGCCGCTCTCATTCGGTGACAATCTCATCAAACGACTCTCCATTCTTCAAGCGTTGGAGACGCGCATACAGCGAGGTGGTACCGACCTTTGACAGCCAGGACGCGACTACCTGTTTGGCAGATGCGTAGTTTCGTACAACGGCCTGTTCGTCGCCCTTGAAGAATGATGAAAACGTTGTGAGATCACGAACGTAGTCGGCGGTTTGGCTATCCTGTGGCGACAATGAATAGCGGGTTCTGTAGTCAACTTGCATCGCAACGCCCTCATCAAACCACGTTGGTAGTTGCAGGAAACGCTTCAGGTAGCCCACGCGGTGATGAATCTCCGCATGCATGAGTTCATGGGCGACGACATCAACGCTTTGACCTTTAGGGCCGACCATGACGCAAGCACGGCTGCCAATGAATTGTGTACTGCCGTAGGCATTGAGTCTAAATGGCCCAAACCCGTCTGGGTGGTTAAAGAATACAAGGATCGGTTTTGATTCAACGGCGCCAAAGGTGTCTTCGATTCTCGCCCGGGCGTCACGAGCGAGCTGAACGTAAGCTTGTTGATCGGCCTCAGAGCCGCTGTCAGTGAGCGAGCCGTCGGGGAGGGTATGTAGATCAGCAACGTCAACGAGAAGGCACGCTGTTGGCCCGGGAAGAGCAAAGGCGAATGTGCTTGCCGGTGCCACAGCAAGGGTGAATGTGGCGATCAGGAGTGAGCGCTTGGCGTGATTAGAACTGCACATATTTTGCCCAGTGAATGCCGATGTAGCCGAGGATGCCACCGACCAGAGCACCAAGCGCCGGGCACCACATAAAACGCGAGGGCAATTGCACTTGAAAGGAGATCAACAGCAAACTCAGGCCAGCGCAGCTTGCCAAAGGTCCGGTGGATTGTAATGTTGGGCGCTAATTCAATGGGCATGGAGCGCCACCCACCCGTAGGGTGCAATAAACAGAGCAAACAAACGGCCTGCCGGCCAGTCATTGAGAATGGTTACTTGACGGGGAAGTCCTTAGGTTAGCCATCGCCTGCGTTACGATTTCTGGTCCCAACTGACCACTTCATGATTATCGAGGGTGATCCGCAATGCGTATTGACCCTTCTTTACTTCCTGGTATTTCCATATTTCTTTATGCTTTGTCTTAAGCGCTTGAACATCAACCGCGCTTGGTTCACCTAGCGAGTCATTGAGCTGCTCTTTCGTCATGCCTTTCCAGAACTCTTTGTTGAGAATTCCTTCGACAACTTTGGCATCCCCGTATTTTTCATGAAGGCTCTGAGCCCATTTGTCGTATCGCTTCCTCTTGCGTGCTTGACTCCAAATGAATAGTCCGAGCAGTACAGAAGCAGCCACCGACAAAATTTGCCAATTCCGTTGAGCCCATTCGTAAGCGGCAACAATTCCACTGATCATCACGATAAAAATAACTCCACCCATACTGCCAGAAGATTTTTTAGCCATGATTACGAGTGCATTTTCTCAAAAAGACAAACAAGGAAGGCAATGACAGGAGCGACTGTGAAATAGCCGCCGATTAGACCTACGAGCGCAAGAATCCAACCAAAGTCACCACCCACAATCTGGAATGTGCCGACGGCGCAAAACAGTGACACAAAATTTCTTACCCAATAATAGCGTTGCCGTTGCCTCGTTGTAGACAAGACGCTTTGAACAAATCCAGTACGTCGCATGGGAACTCCGAATGGCTAACGTGGAGGTAACCGGCGCTGTGCGGCTTTATCGCGCAGCAGTCAGGTGGACTGCAAGGTTATACGTCGCCATCACGTTGCCTCGCTAGGTGGGGTAGCGTGGCACGAATGGTCGCCTTCAAAGCTTCGGCGGCGGGGCCGGGAGTTGCTGAGTCCCAAACAATCGTCAGGTGGTGGTTAGTGTCGAAATGGGTTTTCGTTGCCTCAAACTTACTTCGCTCACATGTGTAAATGACCGGTTTTCCAAGTCCCTCGGCGTAGCCTGCCTCCCAGTAAGCGCCGAGATTGTCGTGAGTCAGGTCTGCCACCAAGAAGTCAGAACTCTGGATTTCAACTCTAAGTCGGTCGTCAATCAGTCCTGCCTTTGGAACATCGTCAAGTTTGAATAGATCAAATCCGGCCAGTTTGACTGCGGGCTTAAAGACATCCCGAAGGATTCCCTCCAAGACGGTGTCGCCGAACTTCATGGCCATGAAGGCTTTTCGATACGCGATGCTTCCTTTGGCAAGGTCTTCGTAGTACACCCAGCCTTTGAATGAAAGGGTCGCCTTTGCACAGCCCTGCGCGCCGAAGGTCTTTAGCCGATCTCCTGTCAATAGACCTACAGAGAAAAGATGGTCGAGTACGAGGGCGAAACCGCTATCTGATTTGGCTCCGACTATGCCTGCGTGTGTTTCTGGAGAAAGGTCTACAAGTTCGCCAGGACCTGGAATATTTAGAGCCAACCAACGGACAAGCAGGTCAGCCTGCTCTTGCGGTCGCGGGAGCGGACGCAGCAAGACTTCATTGATTGTCGACGTGGAGAAGCACACTTCGGAATTCACTTCCTGCGCTCGGCGTAGCGCGTGACTCAACTTCGCAGTTGCATCCGGGGTTGATGCAAGTGTGTGCGGTAGTGTTGCGATCAATGTGCCAGTAAGGTTAAATCGCCCGCATCGCGGGCATGTGAATTGCGATGCATCTGCTCCTCCTGCACTTGAGGGTTGCGCCATCAAGGTTGCCTTACAAACCGGGCAACTACCGTTCATAGAGATGGTTCCTGTGACGTATAACGTTGGACATAACCGGACGAAAAAAGCGTAGCTTTTTGGCGGTCTGGTTGTCGGATTTATTGGGCGACTTCACGGGGACTTTCGCGCCAACAGAAGGAATTACATCCACTCTCTCGGGATGTACTGATCAGTGAGGCAACCTTTCTCGCCAACCTCCTTCACGCCTTTTATGATCAGTGTTCTCGGTTTCACATTTTGGTTTGTGACGCCGACATGATTCTTGGCTTTCTCAATAGCTTCATCACTGTTACTTGCTGCCACCGTTGTGACAGCCAAACCTCTGTCGTTTCCTTCGATATCGAGGCATACCTTAAAAAGCTTGGACATTGCAAACCTCCTGTGTTGTAACTTCGGTTCGAAAATTTAGACAAAGTGCCCGGTGCAATGACGGATTGGGCGTCACTGTGCGCCTCCCTCAAACTACCGCGCGCCGAGCAACCCTCTTTGACTGCCGCACTCCCTTTATAAAAGTGATCGACTCGTAGTAGTCGTCAAGCGCGACAAAAAGGCCATTCTTCTTCGCCCATTCTTGGAGTCCTGCATGGCAGGAGTCCTTCCATGACAGCACCTCTACCTTCCAGCCCTTGCTATGCATTCTCTTGAGGTCGGCAAAGTACCCCTTCCCCAGATGCGCGCCCGAACCGTCGCCTGTTAGCAGAACAGCCACTCCGGGAGCGCGATCAAGTGCCGCGCGAAGCATATGAACCTGCAGTGCCTGATCGACTGCTTGCTCTTTGCCTGACTCTTCACCCCTTTCGAAAAGTTCAAGTTCGACGCCCACATCGCGCAGGCGCACCCACAAGTCTTTCAACTCGGGAGGCTGAGAGCCGACGCAAACCCCAGCAACGATTTTTCTTCCAGCGCGAGCCAGTTCGTAAAGATTGTCGAATTGGATTCGAAGGTCTCTTCCGACGGTTGCACCGTCTCTACCGCGTGCTACGTCCTGCGCGGGAACGTAGATATTGGAGTTGTCCCAGAAAACACAAACCTCGTTAGCTGATGTGGATTGCATGTTTCTTCCCTATTGCGATTTATGACTTGTAGTAGTCGGCCGGGGATTGTGATGTTAGGCATTGCCGTTGCCCCATGGTGGTACCAAGTGACTGGAATTCGGTACAGCCACGACGAACTCGCGAAAGAACTCTTCCATGTCTGCTACAGCCTCACGAGCGGCTTCGGGCACACTGGTTCCTCTACGTTCAGTGGCAGGAAGATACTCCGGCAGTTCCTTTGCTTTAGGGTGTACGAGTGCGTTTCGGCGCTGCGCAATACGGTTTAGTGCTTTGACGAGAGGATCAGATTCGGTAACAGAAAGCGAGTCGCACACCAGCAGCAAAGCACGTATCTTGGGAACTAGTCCTAGCCTCTCGAAGTGAGCGTTGAATTCGGCCTCGCCTAGTCGGACGACACCGTAATAGTTCAGGAAACCTTCCACGGCCATTGCGGAAAATATCTTCACAGAGTCGGACTGTAGATCGCGTTTCCGAACCAACGCCCAAAGAGCAGGGTAGTTTTCTCCATCCAGGAGAGTCTCGCCGGCTGGAATAGGCCATTCCGCTTTGACCTGCGCTACGACAGCCTCCAGTTCTTTGAGTTGAAGGCGAGCAGCTTCTGCAAACCGCCGATCATCGGAAAGCCAGTAGCCAAGCGCATCGTGATTTCTTACTGAAAATAATCGTCGTGTTAGCTTGGTCATGGACGTTCTCGTGGATGCCTAACGTGTAGGTAAACGACAAATGTCGTATCTCGCAGCTTATACGACTGTCGCATAAGCTGCCAACCCCATTCAGATTCCTGTTTTTAAACACCTCCGTCACCGCACATCCTTGTTTTTTGTCGTCTACGCATCCCCGCGTTCCCGCGCAAGTGCGTTAGCTTAGACCCTGAATGCATGAACGAGCGCCGCTATGCCGACAGCGTCCCACAACATCGGGTACACCCGCCCGCACGCTTCGGCTGTCATGTCGTTGCCGGCAAGGTGGGCCACATGTTTGGCATCCAGCCCGGGGCGTGGAGGATGTGACGGCCAGCGTGTGCGATCACGCGCCGTCAACATGTCAATCGTCAGCTTGCGGGAAGGACTTTGGCCGGCGTGATTATCAATCTCCTGAATCCGTGACCAGAACCGCCCAATCCCTTGACTGGCACGGGTTCCGGGCGTTTTTCCGCTCACCCGCCGGGTGAAGTCGGCGGGCATTTGAGATAATGACGGCCTTGCCCCCGCCACCGCCGCCATGCCCGACTTTCAAATCAAGCGCCTGCCCTACAACCTGACGGCGCACGCCGGATTGTCGCTGGTGGGGCAATACCTCAAGCGCTTTGCGCAGATCGACCAGGTCATCGATCCGCGTTTCCCCATTGCCGGCAAGGGGGGCATTGGGACCAGTTCTCTGCTCAAGGCCTATGTCGGGCTGCTGTGCAGCGGGAAGTCCGACTTTGACGCCATCGAATCCTTGCGCGGCGACGCCTTCTTCCGCGATGCGCTGGACCTCTCGACGGTACCGTCCTCGCCGACGCTGCGCCAACGCATGGACGCCCTGGGCGAGGCCGGCGACAGCGCACTGAGGGCGCTGGACGAGGCCAACGAGCGCCTCCTGGCGCGCGCCAAACCGACCCTCACGCCGCTCTCCACCGGCCATCTGGCGCTGGACTTCGATGTCTTCACCCTCGACAACAGCGGCACGAAGAAGGAAGGCGTGGGGCGCACCTACATGGGCTTCGACGGCTATGCGCCGATTGCCGGCTATCTGGCCGAGGAAGGCTACTGCCTCGGGCTCGAACTGCGCCCCGGCACCCAGCATTCGGCCTCGGAGACGCCGGATTTCCTGCGCCGCCTGCTGCCGCGCGCGCGGGCGGTGACGGCGCTGCCGCTCCTGGTGCGCGCCGACTCGGGCTTCGATGGCGCCGCGATCTTCGTGGCTCTGGCCGCCGCGCGCGAAGCGGGGCCGGTGGACTGGCTGGTCAAGTGGAACCCGCGCCGTTTCAAGGTGGCCACCCTCCACGAGCGCCTCGCCGCGGACCCTGCCACCGTCTGGTCGCATCCGCGCGCGGGCAAGCGCGAAACGTACGTTGTCGAACCCCTCACCCGCAAATTCGCCGGGACCAAAGTCACGATGCACCGGGTGATGCATCTGATTGAGCGCACGATCGATCGCGACGGCCAGATCCTACTGATGCCCGATCTCGAGATCGAAGGCTGGCTCACCAGCCTTGAACTGCCCGTCGCCGAGATCGTCGCGCTGTACCAGGCACACGGCACCCATGAGCAGTTTCACTCCGAGTTCAAGACCGATCTGGACCTGGAGCGCCTGCCTTCGGGCAAATTCGCCACCAACGATCTGGTGCTGTCCCTGGCCGTGCTGGCCTTCAACATTCTGCGCGCCATCGGCCAGGCGACCCTGATCGAGCCCGACAGCCCGGTTCGCCACCCCGCCAAGCGGCGGCGCCTGAAGACCGTGATGCAGGAAATCATCGGCGTCGCCGCCCGCGTCATCACGCATGCCCGGCGTCTGACCTTGGGCCTTGGCCAGCGCTGCGCCGCCTTCACCGTGTTCGAGCGTCACTACCAGACCCTGCTCCAGTTCTCCGGCTGAGGCACTTCCCCGTGGGTCGCCATTCGATGCCGCCAGGCAGGTGAACGCTCGTCCGTCCATAGCGAAAGCCGGCGCAAGCCCGGATTTGGCCGTGCAAACACGCGTCAATTTTGTCTGGCGATGCGGTTTCATGCGAAATACGGGCTCAAGTTTCAATTCAAAACCCATTTCACGGCGCTATGCGGACAGCCTGCCAGGCGCGAAAGTGGCGGCCACGGATTCAGGAATCTGCCCGCTCTTTATTCAATGTTGAGGCCCCAACATTGAACATTGCGCCGTCTTTGAAGGATTCCGATAGTCCCGAACATCAATCTGATCGATCAGATTAACGTTCGGGACTATCGGATTGATGTTCCGACGCATCGGATTGATATGTTGACCCGTCAACATGCTTCATTGCCGGGTCAGATTGCTTCATGCAGCCGTCAACATCCTTCTCGCACGCGCCAACAAAGAACATTGGGCGGTGAACATTCAATGCGCATGCCGCAACATTGAATGTTCACCGCCCAACATGGACTTCGCAGGGTGTAGTTAAGCCCTCACGCGCGCCTTGGTCGGGTCGTAGTGCGGAAACGCCACCACTTTGGCGTCCAGGCGTTTGCGGTGGCCGTCGAGTTGGCCGATCTGCAGGGCGGTGTCGAGGGGGGAGTAGGCGACATCGACCCGCGCCAGGGCGATCTGGGTGCCGAGGACCGGTGAGCGCACTGTGCTGGTGATTTCTCCGACTTTGGCGCGGCCGAGGTAGATGCCGTCGCCGTGGCTGGCCGGTTCGTTGCTGGCGATGGCGAGGCCGACGAGTTTGCGGCGGGGGTGGGCCTTGCGTTCTTCGAGGGCGGCTTTGCCGATGAAGTCTTCGGGCTTGGAGAGGGCGACGGTGAAGCCGATGCCGGCTTCGAAGGGGTCGGTCTGGTCGCAAAACTCGTGGCCGGCAAAGGCCAGGCCGGCTTCGATGCGCAGCATGTCGAGGGCGTCGAAGCCGAGCGGGGTGGCGCCGGCTTCCATCACCGCCGTCCATACGGCCGGGCCGTCCTTGGGGGCGCACCACAGTTCATAGCCCAGTTCGCCGGTGTAGCCGGTGCGTGATACGACGAGCGGGATGCCGGTGGGGCCGCCGAGGCGTGCGGCGGTGAAGCGGAACCAGCCGAGTTCGCTGATTGTTGGCTGAACCGGGGCGGTCCACAGGATCTTGTTCAGCAGTTCGCGGCTCTTGGGGCCTTGCACGGCCAGGTTGTGCAGGGCGTCGGTGGTGTCGCGGATATGCACGTCGAAGTTGCCGGCGGCGGCTTGTTCCTTGAGCCACAGGCCGGTGGTGTCTTCGCCGCAGACGAAGCGGAAGACGTCGCGGCTCATGCGAAAGACGGTGCCGTCGTCCATCATGCCGCCGTGGGCGTGGCATACGGCGGTGTAGACGATCTGCCCGACGGCAAGTTTGCGCAGGTCGCGGGTCTGCACTTTTTGCAGCAGGGCTTCGGCATCAGGCCCGGACACATCGAATTTGCGCAGGGCCGACAGATCCATGACCGCCACTTTCTCGCGGCAGGCCCAGTATTCGGCCAGGGTGCCGTGGCCGACGAAACTGCGTGGCAGCCAGAAGCCTTTGTAGTCGATGAAGTCGCGGGTGAGGGTTTCGGTGACCGGGGCGAAGGCGGTCGGGCGGGTCAGGCGGGCAGGGGAGTCGGGCGTCATGCGGTGGGCCATCGCGCGGGGGAAGGAATGGGCGGCGTCATAGATGCGCGCCTCGATGTCGGTGGGCTGCCAGGCGTTGGCGGGGTCGATGTCGTCGGCGCAGGACGATACGGCCACCACCAGATCCTTCATGGCCTTGAGCAGCACGTAGTCGCCGGGTTTCGACCAGGGTTCGGCAAAGCCGAGGGTGCCGCAGGGCTGGATGAAGGTGTTGTAGAAGAAGTTGATGGCCGGCCAGCCGGCCCGCGGACGAATGCCGAGGGGCGCCAGCACGGCGTTGAAGTTGTCGCTGCAATTGGCGTGGCCGGGAAAGCCGGCGTCTTCGTAATACTTGGCGGTGCACGCCAGTGCGAAGGCGTCGTGGCGGCCGACGGTGTCCTGCACGGTTTCGAGCAGCGGCTGCATGCGCGCGTCGAAGTACTTGGCGTGCAGGCCCGGCTGCGGGTAGGCGGCGCCGGCAAGGGTGCGCGTCACGGTGGGGTCGAGGCCCCATTCTTCGCCAGTGGCCAGCGCGGCGGCGTCGAAGGCCAGCAGGTCAGAACACTGGCGGCCTTCCACGTCGATAACCTGCAAAAACTGGCCGGCCTTGAGGGTGAAGGCGCGCGCACTGGCGGCGGTGATGCGGATCACGGCCAGCGGTTCGGGAAAAGCCTGTGGTGCCGGCGGCGGTGCGGCGGCGGCGAGCAGGAAGGGGTCGCCCTCCGGCTCGGCAAGGCCCGGGGGGACGATGTCGTTCATGCGCAGACCTCCCGTTCTGCCAGTTGGCGGTAGCCGCCGGCACAAAACACCAGCGGTTCGCCGTCGCGAAAGCGCAATTGGCTGACTTCGGCGACGAAGATGGTGTGGTCACCGCCCGGGTATTGGGCGTAGGGCCGGCATTCGAAGGTGGCGAGGGTGCCTTCGATCAGCGGCGCGCCATGCTGGCCGGCAGCGTAGGCGAGATCGGCCCACTTGTCGCCGCCACCCCGGGCGAAGCGGTTGGAGAGGTCTTCCTGCGTGTCTCCCAGCACATGAATGGCCAGCGGGCCGCCGGCCGCGAAGGCTTCGCAACAGGCCATGTTCTTGGCCAGGCTGAAGAGCACCAGCGGGGGGTCGAGGGACACGGTGTTGAAGGAACTGACGGTGGCCCCCACTGGCCGTCCGTCCGCGTCCCAGGTGGTGACGATGGTGACGCCGGTGGGAAACAGGCCGAGGACCCGGCGGAACAGGCGTCCGTCGAAGGGGGCGGAGTGGCAATTGGGCGTGGGCATGGGATCTCCGGAGTGTTTGCGCCTGCGAGGAAGCCGTGACGCGCGTCGGACCGGGGTCGCGACGCGCGGCAGGCCTGATCGCAAGCGGGTCCTTAGGCTTGGGCTTCGGCGAGGAGCTTGGTGGCGAAGGCGGCCTTCTCGTCCTTGCTCATCTTCTTCAGCTCATTCGACAGCACGCGCTGGTTGACCGACTGGTTCCAGTAGTCGAGCACTTCAAAGCCGAGCAGCGCGGCCTTGCCGACGAACTGGCGCAGCACTTCGTTGGTGGGGCCCATCACCCAGCCGGCCTTGCCGTCACGCAGCAGGCGTTCGATGCCGAGGGCCGGCTTGTAGCCGGTGCCGCCGCAGGCGTGGAGCATCTTGTCGACGACGTAGGTGACGTTCTTGGAGGAGAAGAACTTGACCTGCCACAGCCAGTTGAGCAGCGCGGTGCGCGGCAGGTGGCCAACTTCGGCGTGGGCCGACCAGTCGCAGTTGTTGGTCTGGTCATCCAGCGCCTTGGCGGCCAGGTAGACGTAGCTGCGGCTGGCGTTGGTGTCGATCAGGCATTCGCCGACGTAGTCCTGGATGGTCGGGTAGTCGGCCACGCGCATGCCCACGTCGTTGTGCACCTTGCGGGTGGTGTGGTTCTTGGTGATGTCCATGGCGGCCAGGCTGATGCCGTTCCAGCAGGCGGAAGAGCACACCAGGAAGAAGGGATCGACCACTTCGTCGTTCGACTTGGCGCCGTCACCCACCGGGCCGACCAGCGCGTCGGGGGCAATCTCTACGCCATCCACCGAGATCGGGCCGGACTGGTTGCCGCGCATGCCGAGGCCGTCCCAGTTGGCGGGGTCGGCCTTGATCTGGTCCTTGGTGACCAGGAAGCACGACAGGTTGGAGTAGTCACCGCCAAAATCGGGCGAGGTGGTCTGGATGATGTACCAGTCGGCAAAGCCGCCGGAGGTGGTCCAGGAGGCTTTCTTGAAGACTTTCCAGCCCGTGTCGGTGCGTTCGGCGCGGGACGACATGGGGTACCAGAAGTGGGAGCCGGTTTCCGGATCGGAGTAGGACAGGGTGCCGATCAGCACGTCCTTGTCGACGCGGCGCAGGATGTCCTTGAGGCGTTCGTTGTCGTGGTGGCGCAGCAGCGCGGCGGCACACGCGCCGAGGTGCATGGTGTAGCACATGGCGGTGGAGGGGCAGCCGTAGCGGGCGATGGTCTCGACGACCATGGCGGCGCACAGGTGGCTTTCACCGCGGCCACCGAGTTCCTTCGGGATGGTCAGGCTCATCAGGCCCATGGCGGCCAGGGCTTCGAAGTTCTTGCGCGGATACACGTAACCCTTGTCGCTCTCGATGGCGTTGGGGCGCAGGGTGGTGTCGCACAGGGCAATCAGCTCGGTCTGCAGGGCCTTTTGCTCGGGGGACAACAGCCAGTGCGGGCTCCATTCGGCGCCGATGCCTGCGGGGGGGAGGTGGGTGAGTGCGTTCATGGCAGATTTCCTTTGTGGGTTTGAGTGTTGGGGTGTGTTCTTGTGGGTCGGACTTCAGTCCGACACCCGTGGCGTCAGCGTGGTGACACCTGCTTCGGTGCCCACCGGCAATTCGGCGCCGTCGTCATGTTTGGCCAGCCATTCCAGCGCGGCCGGCAGGTAGCGGGTCAGGCCCTTGTATTCGACGAGTTGCGGCGGCAGGGTGGACAACACCCGGTTGAGGCGCTTGCCCCACTTGGGCACGCGGGCCAGATCGTCCAGCGACGCCAGGTAGCAGCGGATCGGGAAGAGGATTGCGTTGCTGCGCGGCAGGCGCCACAGGGTTTGCAGCTCGACGCGCAGGTGCACCTTGTCGCCGGCGTTGTCGGGGGTCACGCTGGCGCGGTCGGGGCCCCACTCGGGGTAGGTTTCGGGCGAGGTGTCGAGGCGCGGGTTGATGCTCATGGTCCAGTTGAGGCGGCGCACCGGCTGGCCAAGGCGCAGCATCAGCAGGTACTTGAGGGCGCGCTCGAAGACGCCGGCCTGATGCGCCAGCGGCACCGGGCCGTGCCATTCCATGAAGCTCATGCCGACGTCGAATTCCAGCGACCAGTCGGCCTGGGCGGTGACCATGCCGGCGTCCATGTAGAGGTTGTCGTCGCGCTGATCGCAAATCGCGAAGTCGCCCTGGGCCTGACGGGTGATGTATTCAAAGGGCTCGCAGGGCAGGGTGTCGGCGTCGCCGAAGATGAAGCTCTGCTCGATGCCCAGCGGGCGGTTGATCCAGGTCCAGCGGCTGCCGAAGTCGTCGCCTTCCTTGGTGAGGGAGAACAGTGCCGGGTAGTCGGCCGACAGGTTCTCCATCAGCAGTTCGAGGGTGTCCCACTGGGCCAGCATCATGTGCGGCAGGGCCTGATAGCGGCCGGGGTCGCGCTCGAGGGTGATGGCCCGGTCGCGGCATTCGGCGATGTAGTGCTCATCGACGTCGAAGGGGCGCAGGAAGATGTCACTCGGGCCGCTGCGGGTGTGCGGCTCGATGTTGACGCTGTACATGTACTTGTCTTCCGGGAAGGGGAAGGGGAAGCGCAGGATGGCGGCGTCGCTGTTGCGGTAGCTGTAGTCGCCGCGGAAGGTTTCTTCGGGCTTGAAGGCGATGGTCATGACGCGCTCCTTGATGTGGGTTTCACAGATCGAGTACGAGCAGGCCGCTCTTGGCCCGCGATACGCAGGGCATGATCAGGCGGCCGGATTCGCGCTCGGCGGGGGACAGGACGTGGTCGCGGTGTTCGGCCTCGCCTTCCAGCAGCGGGGTCATGCAGACGCCGCAGGCGCCGCCCCGGCACAGGCAGGGCGCCTTGACGCCAGCGCGCTCGATGGCCTCGAGCAGACTTTCGTCCTCGCCCACCTCCACCTCGATGCCGGACTGGGCCAGGAAGGCGCGGAAGGCCTCGCCGCCGGACAGGGCCGAGCCGAAGTGCTCGCAATGCACGTGGTTGGCGGGCCAGCCGGCCGCCGCGGCGGCAGCGATCACCTCGTCGTTCATGGCGGCCGGGCCGCATACGTAGAGGTGGGTGCCGACGGGCTGGGTGGCCAGCAGGGCCGGGATGTCGAGGCGCTGGCCATCGGCGTCCCAGTGAAAGGCCACGCCCGTTTGTCCGGCGATCCACGGGGCGAAGACGTTCTGCTCTTCTTCGCGGCAGCACACGTGGAGGGCGTAGTTCGCGCCGCTGAAGGCGAATTCGGCCAGGTAGGACAGGAAGGGCGTGATGCCGATGCCGCCGGCAATCATCAGGTGACGCCGGGCGGTGCGTACCGGCGGAAACAGGTTGCCCGGCCAGCTGGCCTCGATGGTGTCGCCCACTTGCAGTTCTTCATGGATGAAGGCCGAGCCGCCGCGCGAGGTGGGCACCCGGCGCACGATGATTTCCCAGGCGTCGCGGGTTCCCGGCCGGCTGACCAGGGAGTAGGCGTTGCGGAAGGTCCGCGTTTCGCCGGCCAGGGTCAGCTGGATGTGGGCGCCGGCCGCCGCCGGGGGCAGCTTGCTTCCGGTGGCCGCCACCAGACGCACATGGCGCAGGCTGGGCGCGATGTCGGTGACGGTGCTCACCTTGAGTAGGAGGGTTTCGCCGATCATGCGAAGGCCTCCTCGATGGCCGGGATGGCGCCCGGTGCTTCGGCGTCGATCATGACGCCCATGAAGGCGCCCAGGCGGCGGGAGAAGTGGTCGCGCACCAGCAGGTGGCGGCCGCAGCCGGCGCAGGGAACGATGCTGGCGGTGACGTTTTCGGTGAGCGTGTGACAGTGGGTGCACCACACCCGGCGGCGCAGGCTGCCGGCGTGATGAAGCTGCACCTGGTTCGGGCCGAAGCCGATGATCGAGGCGGCGGTGGTGACCGACCACAGGAAGGGCTCGGTGCCCTGTACGTAGAGGCGGTCACCCATCCCGTAGTCGCGGGTGGCACAGGCGAAGAGGTCCAGCACGTCGACCAGCTTCTCCAGGTGCCACACCTTGCCCGGCCCGCTGCTTGCTGTCGGTGCCCCCACCAGCCAGGTGTGGAGCTTGTCATTTACCGGGGCGAAGGTGTCGGTGAGGGCTTCGAGGCGGCCGGTCAGGAGGGTTTCGCCCTCGATCACCAGCAGGTGCTTGCTGCCGGCCAGGTCGGGTTCCAGGGCCCGGTAGGTCGGGCGGCTCGTGATGTCGGAGTGCATCATGGCGGGGCTCCTCAGACGACGGCCACGGCGTGGGCGATGGCGATTACCGCCGCGCCGCCGGCCAGGGTCAGGTAGGGCAGGATGCCGGCGCGGGTGCCGACGCCTTCTTCGCTGCCCAGGTGCATGTCTTCCTGCATCGCGGCGGGGAACTGGCCCTTGTCGACGATGTAGTGGCGGTAGAAGAACACCGGCAGGATCAGCGCGGCCGCCAGCAGGCCGGTGGCCAGGGTGCCGGCTCCCCAGATGTCGGCGCCCATGCCCATCAGTGCCAGGTTGGCAAAGGCCAGGACGGTGCCTGTTGCGAGCAGCCAGGTGGCGGCCTTGAAGGGACGCGGCCAGCGCGGACGGTCGATGCGGTGGATCCAGGCGGCGTTGAGATTGAGGAAGTTGAAGAGGATGTAGCAGACGTTGGAGATGGCCAGCACGAAGACGTAGTCGGACATCAGCAGCAGGAGCAGGTTGAAGCCCAGGTCGGTCCACATCGCGGCGGTGGGGGCGCCGTTGCCATTCACGTTGGACAGGTACTTGGGCAGCCAGCCATCCACCGAGGCCTGGTAGAGGGTGCGCGACGAACCGGCCATCGAGGTCATGATCGACAGCACCAGGGCCAGCACCAGCATGGCCATCAGCACGTGTTCGACCAGCGTGCCGCCGCCCAGCATGTGGGCCATGGCGTGGGCCACGCCCATGCCGCTGTAGATGTCCGGCGACAGGATGCCGTCGTACACCGCCGGGGTGATCACGTTGCCGGCTGCGTCGAGCACTGCCGGCGTGACCAGCTGGCCGAGGCCGATGGAGCCCTGGAAGGCCAGCGGGACGACGGTGAATACGAAGATGCACAGCAGGCCCGAGTACAGGATGGCCTTGAAGGTGTCGGTGCGCGGGTTGCGGAACTCGCGGGTGTAGCAGACCGCCGTCTCGAAGCCGTAGGTAGACCACGCCGCCATGAACAGGCCGCCGGCAATCAGCGTGATGCCGGCCATGTCCCAGTTGCCGTCGATCACTGCACCGCTGGCGTCCTTGGCCAGCGGGTAGAGCGGCGTCAGGTTGGCGGTGGGGATGTCACCGGAGAGCAGCGGCCACAGGCCGATCAGCATCAGCGGGGCCAGCGCCGCGATGCCCAGGATCATCTGCATGCGGGCGGCCTGCAGGATGCCGCGGTGCTGGATGGCGAAGGCGCCCAGCAGCACGGCGGCGCCGAGCACGAAGGTGGCGTTGATGCGCAGGGCCAGGCCGGCTTTCACGCCACTCAGGTCGAGCAGGGTGATCTGCCAGGTGTTGATGGCGGCGTCCGGCGCAAACAGGATGGACAGGATGTAGCCTGCTGCCAGCCCCGAGCCGATGGCCAGCACCGGCGACCAGGCCAGCCAGTTACACCACACCGACAGGGGCGCCAGCATCTTGCTGTAGCGCACCCAGGCCACCGCCCCATACACCGACGCACCGCCGGACTTGTGGGGGAAGAGGCCGGCGATCTCTGCGTAGGCAAAGGATTGCAGGAACCCGAAGGCGATCGAAATGATCCATACCGCCCATGACGGTTTGCCCACCGTGGCGGCGATGGAGCCAATGGAAAAGAGCACCAGGGCCGGTACGCCACTGGCCACCCAGAAGGCGCCTGCCCAACCAATCTTGCGATGGAGCGTCGCGCTGGCGCCGCCGCTCCCGATGCCGCTTGTTACGGCATCCACTGTCGTCGTGTTCATCTGCGTTCTCCTCAAGGTCGAAAAACCACACCGCTGACTGCGATATGGACTGCACTGTCCGCCCGGTTGCTGCAGCGAACAATTCGACTTTGGGAGTAGGTCGGAGGGGGAATTGAGGGAGTACGCGCACAGGCGTGAAATGGCACCATCCCAACACCGACAGAGGCTCTACGATGAAAACCGCACTTCGGAATGCAGTTCGCAAATACGGCTCCGGGCTGCTTCTGGGCCTGCCTGCCCTGGCGTCTCCGGCCTTCGCCGAGGACGCACCGGCGCCCGTCCCGGAACTGACCAGCAACATCGGCGTGGTCTCGGAATACGTCTTCCGCGGCATCCGCCAGACCTGGGGCAACCCGGCGGTGCAGGGCGGCTTCGACTACGCCCACGCCTCGGGTTTCTATGCCGGCGCCTGGATGTCCAATACCAGTGCCAACCTGTATGCCAACGCCACCATCGAGATTGACCTCTACGGTGGCTATCGGGGCGCGGTGGGGGATTTCACCTACGACGTGGGCCTGCTGCAGTTCCTCTTCCCGGGGGCCAACTATGACAAGATCACCCCGGCCGGCAGCTACGCCAAGAAGAGCTACAACTCCACCGAGTTCTACCTCTCCGGCACCTGGCAGTGGCTCAACGTGAAGTATTCCCGCGCCATGACCGACGTGGGCTACTTCGGCTTCACCAGCAACAACGCCGGTGTCGGTGCCTTCCCGGGCAACCCGTCGGCCGGCGTCAGTGGCGGCGATACCACCGGCTCCTGGTACATCGAGGCCAATGTGGCCTACGAATTCCTGCCCACCTGGACGGCCAGCCTCCACGCCGGGCGCCAGACCATCACCCACGCGAAGGGGCTCGACTATTCCGATTACAAGGTTGGCGTCAGCAAGGTTCTGCCCGGTAGCTGGACCCTGGGCCTGGCCTACACCACGACGGCGGGCGCCGACTACTGGAAGAACTACCCCAGTGTCGCCGGCAACGGAACCACCAAGGACATGAACGCAGGAACCTGGATCGCCTCGGTAAACCGGACCTTCTGAGACACCCAGGCGCAGCGTATTGGCCACGACAACCGGCCCCCGCAAAGGGGTCGGTTTTTGTTTTTTCAGGTGCGATACTTATTTGATCCAGATCAACGGAGTGCTTCTGCATGGCATGCCGGACCTTCAGTTCCCGCTGCCGATGCCGATGCCGAGGCTTGACCCCGCAAGTGCCCCATTGATCGGAGAGAAAAATACATGTTTCGCAATAGCAGCCTCGGGCAAAAGCTGACGGCGGTTATCGTCGCCGTCCTGCTTCTGGCCTTCGCAGTGGGCTCCGTCGTGCTCAGCCGTTTCTCGGACCGGCTCGTAACGGAAGCGGCCACTACCTCTGTGGAAACCGTGAATGCCACCGTGCTGGACATGGTGGATGTCTTTGCCGTGCAGTTGGAAAAGGGCGCCGACCGTTTGATGACCGCCCTGCAGTTCAGCATTCACGAGCCCCTTCATCTGGACGCGTCGAGTACCTTGAAGATTGGCGAGCGTGCCGCGCCAGTGCTGCGGCTGGCTGGCAAGCCCCTCAACCTGGATTTCGGACTGGTGGACATGTTCACCAGAGAGACCGGCGGCGTTGCGACCATCTTTGCCCGGGATGGCGATGACTTCGTGCGCATCACCACGTCGCTGAAGAAGGAGGACGGCTCTCGCGCCGTGGGAACGCTGCTCGACCGTGCCCACCCGGCCTATGCGAATATCCTGAAAGGGGAGTTCTACCGCGGTCCGGCCCGCCTCTTCGGTCGTGACTACTACACCAAATACGTGCCCATCCAGGAAAATGGCCAGGTTGTCGGCATCCTCTTCATCGGCGTGGATTTCACCGACGAACTGAAAGCCCTGACTGCGCGCCTCAAGGCCACCCATATCGGCGAGACGGGCTACGTCTTTGTGCTGAATGCCAAGGCCGGCCCGGCCTTCGGCAACTTCGTCACTCACCCCGAAATGGAAGGGAAGAGCGCGCTGGAGATCACCGATTCAGATGGCCGTTTCATCGTGAAGGAAATGCTCGAAAAGAAGAAAGGCATCATCAGCTATACCGCCCGGGATGCGGGTGGCGCCTCGGGCAAGGGCAAGATTGCCGCCTACGGCCACAATGAGCGACTCTCCTGGGTGATCGCCTCGGGGGCGAACATGGAGGATCTGGGCCGCAGCATGAACGCCATTATTTACCTGGCGGGCTGCATCGGTCTTGCTCTGGTCGTCGTGTTGCCCATCCTGATCTCCGTTGTCATCCGCAAGATCGTCTCCGTGCCGCTGGGGGAACTGCAGGACTTTTGCCAGCGCGTCGAGAAGACCCACGATTTCACCCTGCCGGCGCCCCGCATGGGCAATGACGAGGTCGGTCAGACCGGACGGGCGATCGTCAGTCTGCTGGAAACCCTCCGCCAGACATTCACCGAGCTGCTGGACACCGTATCCAAAGTGGATCAGGCGGCCCAGGAAATGTCGGAAGCGTCGGTCAATGCCTCCCGGCAATCCCATGTGGCCAGTGATTCGGCTTCGGCAATGGCTGCTGCCATCGAGGAAATGACGGTGAGCATCAGCCACATTACCGAGAGTGCAGGGGTTGCCATGAATCTGGCCCAGCGGGCGGGCACGCGTTCCCGCGAAGGCTGCGAGACCATCCTCGGCGCCACGCAGGAAATGACCACCATTTCGGATGAGGTGCAGCGGGCCTCCCTGGTGATCAACGATCTGACCCAGGAAGCCAGCCGCATTTCGAGCATCGTCAGTGTCATTCGAGAGGTGGCGGAGCAGACCAACCTGCTGGCGCTCAATGCCGCCATCGAGGCCGCGCGGGCCGGCGAGAGTGGTCGAGGCTTTGCCGTGGTGGCCGACGAGGTGCGCAAGCTGGCCGAACGCACGTCGGTGTCGACCAGGGAGATTTCCGCCATGGTGGAAGCGGTCCAGTCCCTTTCGATTCAGGTCAATGACATCATGGGGCAGTCGGTGGGGCAGGCGGAGCACGGTTCGGCCCTGGCTCGGGAGGCGACCGCCACGATCACCGAAATCCAGGAAAACGCCGACCAGGTCATCGAACTGGTCCAGGAAATTACCCTGGCGATGACCGAGCAGAACATCGCCAGCCAGCAGGTTGCAGTCCAGACAGAGCACGTCGCCCGGGTGGCGGAGGAAAACAACGTGGCCTCGATCCAGGCCAACCGCTCCGCCGAACGTCTGGAAGCGCTCGGTACCGCCATTTCTACCCAGGTAAAGCAGTTCAAGATCTGAGCAGTCAATGTAAAAAACCCCGCGCCACGATGGATAGGTCGTGGAACGGGGTTATTGCCGGCAGAAAATCCGCGATCAGGCCAGGTCGAAGCGATCCGCGTTCATCAGCTTGGTCCAGGCGGCCACGAAGTCATTGACGAACTTCTCCTGGCCGTCGTCCTGGGCATACACCTCGGCGTAGGCACGCAGCACCGCGTTGGATCCGAACACCAGATCCACACGGGTGGCCGTCCACTTCACGGCGCCGCTCTTGCGGTCGACGATCTCGTACAGGTTCTGGCCGGCCGGCTTCCAGGTGCAGGCCATGTCGGTGAGGTTGACGAAGAAGTCATTCGTCAGCACACCGACCCGGTCGGTCAATACGCCATGACGCGAGCCGCCGTGGTTGGTGCCGAGCACGCGCATCCCGCCCACCAGCACCGTCATTTCGTGGGCCGTGAGCCCCATGAGTTGGGTCCGGTCGAGCATCAGCTCTTCGGCACTGACCTTGTAGTCTTTCTTGAGCCAGTTGCGGTAGCCGTCGTGAACCGGTTCCAGCACATCGAAGGATTCCGCGTCGGTCATGGCATCGGTGGCATCGCCCCGGCCCGCTGCAAACGGTACGGCGATGTCAAAGCCCGCTGCTTTGGCGGCCTGCTCGACGCCCACGTTGCCGCCGAGCACGATCACATCCGCCACGCTGGCACCGGTGTCGGCAGCGATCTTTTCATAAACGGCCAGCACCCTGGCCAGGCGGGCTGGTTCGTTACCTTCCCAGTCCTTTTGCGGGGCGAGGCGGATGCGGGCACCGTTGGCACCGCCGCGCATGTCCGAGCCGCGGAAGGTGCGGGCGCTGTCCCAGGCGGTGGCAACCAGGTCACTCACCGTGAGCCCGCTGGCTGCAATCTTCGCCTTCACGGCGGCCGCATCGTAGTCGGTCCGGCCGGCGGGTACCGGGTCCTGCCACAGCAGGTCTTCCTGGGGCACTTCCGGGCCGATGTAGCGGGCCTTGGGACCCATGTCCCGGTGGATCAGCTTGAACCAGGCGCGGGCAAAGACTTCCGAGAAGTAGGCCGGGTCCTGGTAGAAGCGCTCGGAGATCTTGCGATATTCCGGGTCCATCTTCATGGCCATGTCGGCGTCGGTCATGATCGGGTTGTAGCGGATCGACGGATCCTCCACGTCCACCGGCTTGTCTTCTTCGCGGATGTTGACCGGTTCCCACTGCCAGGCGCCAGCCGGGCTCTTCTTCAGTTCCCACTCGTAGTTGAGGAGGAGGGTGAAGTAGCCGTTGTCCCACTGGGTCGGGTGGGTGGTCCAGGCGCCTTCAATGCCACTGGTCACGGTATCGCGGCCCACTCCGCGGGTGGTGTGGTTGTTCCAGCCGAGACCCTGCTCGCTCACATCTGCCGCTTCCGGTGCAGGGCCGAGATTGGCCGCACTGCCATTGCCGTGGGCCTTGCCGACGGTGTGGCCACCTGCAGTCAGGGCGACGGTTTCCTCGTCGTTCATGGCCATCCGGGCAAAGGTTACGCGCACATCCTGGGCTGTCCGGAGCGGATCGGGCTTGCCATCGACGCCTTCCGGGTTCACGTAGATGAGGCCCATCATCACGGCGGCGAGGGGGTTTTCCAGGTCCCGTTCGCCAGAGTAGCGGCTGTTGGGGTTGTTGGTGGGGGCCAGCCATTCCTTCTCGGAACCCCAGTAGGTGTCCTTCTCCGGATGCCAGATGTCTTCACGACCAAAGCCGAAACCGAAGGTCTTGAGGCCCATCGATTCATAGGCCACATTGCCTGCCAGCACGATCAGGTCGGCCCAGCTGAGCTTGTTGCCGTATTTTTTCTTGATCGGCCATAGCAGGCGACGCGCCTTGTCCAGGTTGACGTTGTCGGGCCAGGAATTGAGGGGGGCAAAGCGCTGGTTGCCCGTGCCGGCGCCACCGCGGCCGTCGGCCACCCGATAGGAACCGGCCGCGTGCCAGGCCATGCGGATCATCAGGCCGCCATAGTGGCCCCAGTCAGCCGGCCACCAGTCCTGGCTGTCGGTCATCAGCGCCCGCATATCCTTCTTGAGTGCATCCACGTCCAGTTTCTTGACTTCTTCCCGATAGTTGAAGCCCGATCCCAGCGGATTGGTCTTGCTGTCGTGCTGATGAAGAATGTCGAGGTTCAGGGCATTCGGCCACCAGTCCATGTTTGACTTGCCAACGGCCGTATTGCCACCGTGCATCACCGGACATTGACCCGTCGTTTTCACGTTGTTTTCGTTCATCTCCGTCTCCTGTCGTTCTGGCTTGTTTGCACTCACAGTCGCGCCGGGAAAAGTCCAGCTCCGGAGATAAACCCGGGTCCTGCGCTTCCACGCATGCGGATCTGGCGAGTGGCAGATCCGCATCCGATACGCCCGATTCAGCAGACGTCCCGGCCGTTTACACAGCATACATTAGCGATCATTAATTCAAGTGATGCTGTACATCAGCATTGACTATGCGGGCTCTTTTGACGTGAAACCGGGGAGAGCACAGTGCATCGCAGCAAAGCGGTCTCGGTTTCTGCCAGAGGAAGGGTGTGTGCCAGCTTGGCTGCCAAGTGCTGTCATGGCAGTGACTCGCGATTGGTGTGCTGCGGCTTATCGTCACGTGCGACAAAAAACAAGCCTTTGTAGCAACACGACTTTTTGATCGATTGGCAGAATGGCACGGCTCTTGATTAGCACTTGCTGATATTCAAAGAAAGCTGCCAAACCGTGAAGCCCTCCGATTCGCCCCTTCAACGTCATCTTGGCTGGATTGTCGCCATCAAGTTGATCGCGCTCTTTGCCCTGTGGTGCTTATTTGTTCGTGATGCAGGGGTGCGCATCGATCCGGCCGCGCTATCGAGGCAGTTCGCCCCCAATCCCATCGTTCAAGGAGCACCTCATGGTCAGTGAACAACTGGTCGACCTCTCGCGGCTGCAGTTTGCCGCCACTGCCCTGTACCACTTTCTGTTTGTGCCGCTGACCATCGGCATGGTGTGGATGCTGGTCATCATGGAGTCGGTGTACGTGATGACCGGCAAGCCCCTCTACAAGGACATGACCCGCTTCTGGGGCAAGCTCTTCGGCATCAACTTCGCGCTGGGGGTGACCACCGGCATCACCCTCGAATTCCAGTTCGGCACCAACTGGGCCTATTACTCGCACTACGTCGGCGACATCTTCGGCGCCCCGCTGGCCATTGAGGGGCTTATGGCCTTCTTTCTCGAGTCGACAATGATCGGCCTGTTCTTCTTTGGCTGGGATCGCCTGGCACGCAAGCAGCATTTGCTGGTGACCATCCTGATGGCGGTCGGCACCAACCTGTCGGCGCTGTGGATTTTGATCGCCAACGGCTGGATGCAGAACCCGGTGGGTGCCGAGTTCAGCTACGTGACGATGCGCATGGAGATGACCGACTTCTGGGCGGTGGTGTTCAATCCGGATGCCCAGGCCAAGTTCGTGCATACCGTGTCGGCGGGCTACGTGACCGGAGCGATGTTCGTGCTGTCGATCTCGTCCTGGTACCTGCTCAAGGGCCGCGACGTGGAGTTCGCCAGGCGCAGCTTCGGCATTGCCGCGGCCTTCGGCTTTGCGTCGGTGTGCTCGGTGATCGTGCTGGGCGACGAGTCCGGTTACACGGTGGGCGAAGCCCAGCAGACCAAGCTGGCGGCCATGGAAGCCATGTGGGAAACCGAGCCGGCCCCGGCCTCGTTCAACCTCGTCGCCATTCCCAACGAGGCGGAGATGAAGAACGACTTCGCTATCGAAATTCCCTGGGTGATGGGCCTCATTGGCACCCGTTCGCTGGACAAGCAGATTCCCGGCATCAAGGAGATCAAGCTCAAGAACCGGGAACGCATCGTCTCCGGCATCGAGGCCGTGACGGCCCTTGATGCCCTGCGTCGCAACCAGAACGACGAGGCCGCCCGCCTGAAGTTCGAGGCACACAAAACCGACCTGGGCTTCGGCCTGCTGCTCAAGAAGTACGTCAGTGACTTCAGCCAGGTCACGCCGGCCATCATCGACAAGGCGATGAACGACACCGTGCCCCGCGTCGCCCCGATGTTCTGGAGCTTTCGCCTGATGGTGGCCCTCGGCTTTGCGATGCTGCTGCTGTTTGGCCTGGCCCTGTGGCACTCGGTGAAGGGCGATTTTGCCGACAAGCGCTGGCTGCTGCGCTGGGCGTTGTTGTCGCTGCCGATGCCGTGGATTGCCTGTGAGGTAGGCTGGTTCGTGGCCGAATACGGCCGCCAGCCATGGACGATCTACGGCGTATTGCCGACCCATCTGTCCGTGTCCACCCTCAGCGTCGACAACCTGTACGGCTCGCTGGCCGGTTTCGTCGGCTTCTACACGGCGCTGCTGATCGTCGAGATGTATCTGATGGTCAAGTTTGCCAAACAAGGCCCGGGCAGCCTCGGTACCGGCCGCTATGCCAACGAAGCCCACGCCTGAGGAGAACTGAAATGCTTGATTACGAAACCCTCAAACTGATCTGGTGGCTGCTCGTCGGTGTGCTGCTGGTGGGCTTTGCCATCATGGATGGCCACGAC
The DNA here is from genome assembly GCF_008107625.1 of Zoogloea oleivorans. Lineage (GTDB taxonomy): Bacteria > Pseudomonadota > Gammaproteobacteria > Burkholderiales > Rhodocyclaceae > Zoogloea > Zoogloea oleivorans. Next base: position 136,302 of record NZ_SDKK01000007.1, on the reverse strand, counting down.
ATGGGCGTCGGTACGCTGCTGCCCTTCGTCGGCAAGAACGACGTGGAGCGTCGTGTCGTCATCAACACCGTCGGCCCCCACTGGGACGGCAACCAGGTGTGGTTCATCACCGCCGGCGGGGCCATCTTTGCGGCCTGGCCGCTGGTCTATGCCACGGCCTTCTCGGGCTTTTACTGGGCCATGCTGGCGGTGCTGTGGGCGCTGTTCTTCCGTCCGGTGGGTTTCGACTACCGCAGCAAGATCAACAACCCGACGTGGAGAGGCGTCTGGGACTGGGGGCTGTTCGTCGGTGGTGCGCTGCCGCCGCTGATCTTCGGTGTGGCCTTCGGCAACCTGTTCCAGGGCGTGCCGTTCAGTTTCGACGATCACCTGGTGTCCACCTACAGCGGCTCCTTCTGGGCGCTGCTCAACCCCTTTGCGCTGCTGGCCGGGGTGGTGTCGACGGCGATGATCACCTTCCACGGCGCCATCTACCTGGCGCACCGCACTGTCGGCGAGATCCAGTGGCGGGCGCTGCGGGCGGCGGGCTTCTTTGGCGGGCTGTTGCTGCTGGCCTTTGCCAGCGCCGGCCTGTGGCTGTGGATGGCGGTGCCGGGCTACGTGATCCAGTCGGTCGTGGACGGCGCTGCGCAGCCCGATCCGCTGGCCAAGACGGTGGTACGCGAGGCCGGTGCGTGGTTTGCCAACTATCGTCGCTACCCGGCGACGCTGGCTCTGCCGGTGCTCGGTTTTGCCGGTGTGCTGGCCGCCCAGGTGCTGGCCCGCACCGGGCGCACGATGGCGGCCTTCTGGGCCTCGGCCCTGGCCATTGTCGGGGTCATCGGTACGGCGGGGGCGGCGTTGTTCCCCTTCATCATGCCGTCCTCCCTTGATCCGAATTCCAGTCTGACCGTGTGGGACAGCGTGTCGAGCCGCATGACGCTGACCATCATGCTGTGGGCCACGCTGATCTTCATGCCGCTGATCATCCTTTACACCAGCTGGGCCTACCGGGTCATGGGCGGCAAGGTCACCGCCGCCTACGTGCGCGAAAACAGCCATTCGGCTTACTGAGGAGGCAATAACATGTGGTACTTCACCTGGATTCTGGGCATCGGTTTCGCCGTCTTTCTGGCCATCCTCAATGCCCTGTGGGCCGAGCACGAGGCAAGCCGCCAATCCACTCCTGGAGCGCGCGATGCCGACAAATCCCTGTAAACGGCAGCTTGTCCTGATTCGATGCACCTGCCCAGCCTGTTAGTTGCCCTGCTCATCATGTTTGTGGGCACCTTGTATCCACTGCTGATGGCGGACTCCGGGGGGCAGGCCGACCATGGGTTCGCGATGGCGCTGTTGGCGGCCATGACGGCGGGTTTTGTTCGTGGCGTCGGTTTTGTTCCTGTCGCACGCGTCTGGCGGTGGCTCTTTTCAGGCTGGGCCTGCACACTCTCGCTCGTTCTGGCGATCGTTTTGAAGCGCCTCCACTAAACTGGCTCGAAAAAATGACATTCACCAAATCCATCGTGTCGCGACTCCTGGCAGGCATGTTTGCCCTGGCGCTGCCTTTTGCGGCAATTTCTGCACCGCTCGTGACGGGGGCGTCCGTGCCGGCGCTGGTGCTTGAGGACCAGCACGGCAAAAAGGTTTCCATCGAAGCGGGTACGCGCATTGTGCTGTTCGCCGCCGACAAGGCGGCCAGCGATTTCGTCAACGAAACCCTGGCCGCCCAGTCGGCTGGCGTGCTGGATCGCCTGAATGCCGTTTACTTTGCGGACATCAGCGCCATGCCGGCACTGATCACGCGGATGTTTGCCCTGCCGGCTTTGCGTGAGCTGCCTTTTGCCGTCGGGCTCGGTCGCGAGGCGAGCCAGCTTGCCGACCTGCCGCGTCAGAAAGGCGCGGTGACGCTCCTGCGGATGGCTGACGGAAAGCTGGTCAGCGTGGAATATGCACGCGATGCCGGCCAGCTCAGGCAGGCCATGGGCATCAAGTAGTTTTTATCGCGCTCGGTTGGCGATGGGGATGGCCATCCGGCGACGGAAAATCATGACCAGCGTAATCAGTGCAATCGTGACTACCGCCGGCAGGGCGTAGAGATTCAGCGTTGCCCAGCCCTGGCCAAGCACCAGGGCGCCGGCTGAAATCGATGACACCGCCTGCACCCCGAAGACCATCAAGTCGTTGCTGCCCTGCACTTTGGCACGCTCTGTCGGCCGATAGGTTTCGGTGAGCAGGGTCGTGCCGCTGATGTAGAGGAAATTCCAGCCAATCCCGAGCAGCAGCAGAGCCCACCAGAAGTGCATCAGCGATACCCCCGACATGGCCAGCCCGATGCAGGCCAGCATCAGCACGGCCCCGGCGAGCAGCACCGACATCACGCCGACCCGCCGGATCAGACTACCGGTGAAGAAGGAGGGCGCGTACATGCCGATCACGTGCCACTGGAGGACAAACGCGACATCGGCAAAGGCAAAGCCGCACACGTCCATGGCCAGGGGCGTGGCTGCCATCAAAAGATTCATCGTGCCGTAGCCGATGGATGCCGCCAGTACCGCAACGACAAAAGCGGGTTGCCGGGCAATTTCCGACAGGGGCCGTGGGGGCTCGCCCCGGGGCGATGCGCTTGCCGAATCAACGATCTTCAAGCGGCTGGCGATCAGCAGTGCGATCAGCGCAAATCCGGCCAGGGAAGCATACGTGCCCAAAAACTCCACGCCCCAGGCGTTGCGGGTCAGGTTGCCGACAGCCGGCCCGACGAAGCCACCCAGGATGCCGCCGGCGAGGGTGAAGGAAATGGCCTTTGACTTCCAGTCGGCAGGCGCAATGTCTGCTGCGGCAAAACGGTATTGCAGGCCGAAGGCGTTGTAGCTGCCGGCAACCAGGGTGCCGAGGCACAGCAGCCAGAAGCTTCCGGTGTGCACGGCAAATGCGCTCAACAGACCTCCTGCGACCCCCAGTACTGCGCCGAACATGAAGCCCGCCCGCCGCCCGAAGCGCCGCATGAAAAAGGAGGCCGGCACAGTCAGCAATGCCGTGCCGACCACATAGCCGGTAATCGTCAGGGTGGCCAGTGCGGGGGAGGGCGCCAGGGCGCGTCCGACCAGGCCATTCACCGCGATGAGGGTGACTGCGTTGCAAAGCAGCATGCCCTGGCAGGCGGCGAGGAGCCAGATGTTCCGGAGGATGCTTCGATCGATCATGGGGCGCTACCAGGAGAGGCGTGAATGTCCGATGCCGCCGCCCTTGTCTACCCTGATCTGGGCCGGAATGCGCTCCTTCAGGCCTTCCACGTGACTGATGATGCCGATCATCTTGCCGCTGGCGTTGAGGGTGTCGAGGGCATCCAGGGCGATGTCCAGGGTGTCGCCATCCAGCGTGCCGAATCCTTCGTCGAGGAACAGGGAGTCGATGGAGGTCTTGCGGCTGACGAGGTCGGACAACGCCAGCGCCAGGGCCAGGCTGACGAGAAAACTCTCGCCGCCGGACAGGGTGCGGGTATCCCGGGCGGCTTCGCCCTGCCAGCTGTCGATGATGTCCAGCTCCAGCTCGCCGCTGCCCTTGCGACGCAACAGGTAGCGGCCGTGCAGGCGGGCGAGGTGGCGGTTGGCCAGATGGAGCAGGTGGTCGAGGGTCAGGCCCTGGGCGAACTTGCGGAACTTGTCGCCCCTGGCCGAGCCGATCAGGCCGTCGAGGCGTTGCCAGATGTCCGTTTCGGTGGCCTGCTCGTCGATCTGGACGAACAGGGCCTGCTGACTGCTGCGGCGCTGGCTGTCGTCTTCGAGTCGCTTGCGTTCGCCGCCCAACTGTTCGCTGATGTGCTGCAGGCGGGTTTCCAGGTCGGCTAGCTGGCGCTCCAGTTCGAGTAGCGGATGCTCGGTCAGGGCTTGCGCTTGCAGAGCGGAAAGCTTGTCCCGGGCAGACTTCAGCAGGGTGGTGGCCTGCAGGCGGGCCTGTTCGCCGGTCTCCTTCAATTGCTGCAGATGTTGGCGTTCGTCGGTTGGCAGCAGGGCGGCCAGAAAGGCTTCCTGGTCGGCGAAGGGGCTGGTGGCGAGGGCGTTTTGCCAGGCTCCGGCGGCGCTGCGCAGGGCGATGTGCTGTTCGGCGAGGCTGCTGTTCAGTTGCTGGCGGCGGCCATCCAGGCTGCTCAGTTGCCGGGTGAGCTGGGCGATTTGCTCTGCGCACCGGGCCAGCGCGGCGACCGGATCAACGGGAAGTGTGATCTCGGTGAGGGCTGCCGCGTGCGGGTCGAGGGCTTCCCGGCGGGCGGCCCAGTCTTGTGCTTCGGCGGCGGTGCCATCGCGGCGAGCCTGCTGGCGGATCAGTTCTTCGCCGAGTTGCTGACGGCGTTGCTGCACGCGCTGCCATTCACGCCATTCGACTTCCCGTTCGTGCAGCCAGGGCGTGGCCTCGATGGGCAGGCTGAAGCCGGCGTCGGCCAGACTGGCCTCGAGGCGGCTGTCCAGGCCGGTGAGTTCCTGGTGGCGGATATCGAGTTGGGTGTGGCTGTCGGCCTGGCGTGCGCGCAGGGTTTCGAGGTCTTTCTGGATCAGGGCGCGTTGGTTGAGGGCGGTTTGAACGGCCTGGCCATGTTCGCTGGCGAGCAGGCTGGCCTTCTGGAGTGCGGCGTCTCCCTGCTCGGCGGCTTTCAGGTCGTCACTGAGGCGGGCATGGGCCTGTTCTGCCAGCATTTGCCCGGCCTGCAACTGTTCGGGGTGTGCCCAGGCAGCGCTGCCGAGGTTGTTTGCCAGCGGGGCAAGGAGCGTGTTCCAGGCAGTGGCGAGGCGCTCCAGGTCTTCGCTGGTGCGGGCTTGCTGGGCTTGCAGACCGTCCCGGCGGGTCTGGCTGGCGGTCAGGTCTTTGGCGGCTTGCTGGCCCTGTTCGATGAGGGTGTCGAGGGCGCTTTGCCTTTCTTTCAGGGCGGCTTCGGTGATCGATACATCGAGGGCCTGGTAGGCGGCAATCGCCGGGTGCTCGGTGGCGCCGCACAGGGGGCAGGCCTCGTCGGGGCGGAGGTGCTGGCGGTGGGCTTCCAGGCTCTGGATGCGGCGTTCCTGTTCCAGCAGTTTCTGCTTGTCGGCGACCTGGGTCTTGAGTTCCCTGCAGCGTTCCCGCAGGGTGCTGACGGCCTTGTCCCGAGCTTCGATGCCGGCTTGTTCCTGCTGCAGCTGAATGGCCTGGGTAGCGTGGCGGGCGGTCAGCTCGCGGCGCTGGCGGGCGAGGGTGTCCAGCTGCTGCCAGCGGGCGAGGCCCGCCTGGCTGTCCGTCCAGGTCTGGCGCAGGTCGGCCAGGCTGCGGCCGGCGAGGCGCTGGGTCTGCTGGGCCTGGGTGTCTTGCTGCGTTTGCCTGGCGACCGTCAGGGCTTGTTCGGCGCGGGTGACGGTATGGTTTTGCGTGCCGAGCCGGGTTTCCTGTTCAACCAGTTCCCGGGCCAGGGTTTCCAGGGCCTGTCGGCGGGCGGCGATGTCCTTGTGCAGTATCTGGCGCTGCTCGAACTGCTGGCGCCAGGCGGCCAGGCTTTCACCCAGCCGGGCGCGCTGGAGGTGGGCGGCGCTGAAGGCGTCGAGTTGGCGGTTCTCGTCCTGCAGTTGCTGCCACAGCAGGTCGGCGCCATCGGCGATGTGACGGGACAGGGCGCTGGCGATGGCGTGCTGGCGCTGCTGTTCCTGCTCCAGCGCGGCGCCCTCGGTGTCGAGGGCCCGCAGCGCGGCCTTGCTGTGGTTGACGGCGGCGTTGGCCTGCTGCCAGCGCTCATGCACCGGCTTGAGCGCTTCGGCGGGTGCGCTGGCGGCCAGGCGGAGCAGGCGCGGCGCCGCGTCGGCGAGGGTTTTGTCGGCCTGCTGGAGGGTGGCTGCGGCGTCCTGGCTGTCCTTGTCGGCATGCGCCAGATCTACGCGCCATTGATGCTGGAGCCGGGTGGCGTGTTGCTGGCGCTGAATGTCGGCCTGGGCGGTGGCCAGATCGGTGACGGCCTGTTCCTTCTCGGCGCGAGCTTCGGCGCTGAGCAATTCCATGCCGTCGGCCCGCGCCCTGAGGGTGTTGAGTTGTTCCCGGGTGTCGCGGGCTTGCTCATAGACCCGCTGGGAGATGAGACCGTAGATGTCGGTGCCGGTGAGCTCTTCAAGAAGTTCGGCGCGTTCGTTGGCGCTGGCGTTGAGGAAGGCCGCAAAGCCGCCCTGGGCCAGCAGCATCGACTTGGTGAAACGCGGAAAGTCGAGGCCGGTGATCTCGGCGATCTGCTTCAGCTTGTGGTTGATCTGGCTGCTCAGAATGATGCCCTGACCGCTAGCCGGGTCCACTTTTGCCAGTTCCACCTTGGGTTGCTGGAGGGCGCCCTCGGGTTTGTCGCGGGCCCGGCGCTGGCTCCAGAAGGCACGGTACACCTCCTGCGCTTCCTTTCCATTGACTTCGCCCTTCACCTCGAACTCCACCTCGGCCAGGCAGTCGGCGGTGTGGCGGGTCATGATGTCGTTGGAGGTGGCGGAGATGTTCTTGAGGCGGGGCGTCTCGTGGTAGAGCGCCAGGCAGATGGCGTCGAGCAGCGTCGACTTGCCGGCGCCGGTAGGGCCGGTAATGGCAAACAGGCCGTTGTCCGCGAAGGGCGTGCGGGTGAAGTCGATGGTCCACTCGCCCTTGAGGGAGTTGAGGTTCTTGAGGCGCAGGCGGAGGATTTTCATGGGGCGGCGACGTCCTGGAGGCTGGCCACGATGGCCTGGTAGCGCTGGCTGAGGGCGGCCTGGAGATCGGTATCGAGGGTTTCCTGGGCCAGGCGACGGGCGAAAACGTCGGTGGGGCTCAGTTCGTCGAGGGTTTCACTGCTCAGGGCTTCCAGCCGGGCCGCGGTGTTGCCCCGGTCGCGGCGGATGCGCAGCACTTCGACCGGCAGGCCTTTGGTCAGGGCTTCGATGTGGGCGGGCAGGTCGGCCAGGTAGTCGTCTTCCTTGACGGTCACTTCCAGCCACACGGGTTGTGCGCTGCAGCCTTCGGCGGCTGCCTCGGCAATGGCCACTTTGAGCGCCGACAGGGTGCCGCCGACGCTGATCAGGGTCTGGAAGCGTGGCACCGACAAGGGGGTGACGTGCTGCAGGCCGGAGTCGTCTACATCCACCAGCAGCACTTCCTTTTGCTGACGGGCTTCGTCGAAGCTCAGGGGGATCGGCGAGCCGCTGTAGCGGATGTGTGCCAGTCCGCCGACCTGCTGGGGGCGATGGATGTGGCCGAGGGCGATGTAGTCGACCGGCGGAAAGGCGCTGGTCGGAAAGGCCTCGAGGGCACCGACGTAGATCTCGCGTACCGATTCGCTGGTGCTGGCGCCGACCGTGGTCAGGTGGCCGGTGGCGATCAGCGGTAGTGTCCGGCCCAGTTCGCTGGCCAGGCTGTCGCGACGGGCGCTGGCTGCGTCGAAGACCGCCTGGTAATGAGCCTGGATGGCGACCTGCAGCGACAGCTGCTTGTCTTCGGCACTTTGTCCGGCCTGGCTGTGGAGCACGTCGCGGGGGCGGATGAAGGGGATCGCGCAGACCACGCAGCCGGCTTCCCCGTCCTGTCGGGGCAGCACGCAGACCTGGGCGGCCGGGTTGTCGGCGGCCGGCACCACGGTCGTCCCGAGGCAGGCCAGCAGGCTGCGGCTTTCGCCCAGTACGGCCACCGAGTCGTGATTGCCGCCGAGCAGCAACAGCGCCACTCCCGCGCTTTGCAGCCGGACCACCAGATCGTTGTACAGCTCGCGGGCATAGCTGGGTGGCGCGCCGGTGTCGAAAATGTCGCCGGAGATCAGCACCGCATCCACCGTGTGTTCCACGACCTGCGTGAGCAGCCAGTCGATCAGCGCCTGATGTTCAGCCTGGCGGCTCTTGCCCATGAAATGCTGGCCCAGGTGCCAGTCGGAAGTGTGAAGAATGCGCACGTTCAGTTGTCTCCTCGTTGCATCAGTCCGCTCAGGCGCAGCACACGGCGCTGTACCGATTGCTCCAGCACCGCGGGGCTGCCGCCTTCGACCAGGCTGAACCAGCGTTTGGCGCGGGTGATGCCCGTGTAAACCAGTTCGCGGGTCAAGATGGGATTGAGGCGCTCGGGCAGGACCATGGCGGTATGGGCAAATTCAGAGCCCTGGGATTTGTGCACCGTCAGCGCATAAACCGTTTCGATGGCCTGCAGGCGGCTGGGCTGGACCCACTTGATGCCGCTGCTGCCATCGCCGGCCGGAAAGGCGACCCGCAGCGGGCCGTCGCCATCGGGGGCCGGTAGTGCCAGGGTGATGCCGATGTCGCCGTTCATCAGCCCGAGCCCATAGTCGTTACGGGTGACGAGCACCGGCCGGCCGGGGTACCAGCCTTCGGCGGCGCCAATCAGGCCGGCCTCGCGCAGCCAGCCGGCGATGCGCCGGTTGAGGCCCTCGACACCCCATTGTCCGCGACGCAGGGCGCACAGAAGCTGGAACTGGCCGTGGGCGGCGAGCACCTGGCGGGCCCAGTCATCGATCCCGGCCTGGCCGGTGCCGGCGGGCGGACGTTGCTTGCGCACGGCCTCCAGGTAATGGCGATAGCCCACCGGGCCGTCCTTGTGCGGTGTTGCGTGGGGCGCGCCGTCGATGACGAGACGCCGCAGGGCGTCTTCGCCTTCACGGGTCAGCGCCAGGCGGGTCAGGTCGGCATGACCATGAGCCAGCGTCCGGCGCACGCCTTCGACGCTGCCGGCATTGACCGCCGTGGCGAGTTGCCCGATGCCGCTGTCGCCGCTGAAGCGGTAACTGTGGCGCAGCATCGTCACCGCCTGGTCAATGGGCAGTCCGGCCGGGTCGATCAGTTCTGCGCCAACCTGTGCGCCGGTGACTTCGGCCAGCCAGGCGACGGTGTTGGTGGTGTAGTGGCCTTCCTGGGCCCGCCGGCACAGCTCGCCCAGCACCGCCCCGGCCTCGACCGAGGCGAGCTGATCCTTGTCGCCGAGCAAGACGAGACGGGCGCCGGGCGGCAGTGCGGCCAGTACGGCGGCCATCATCTCCAGATCGACCATCGAGGCTTCGTCCACCACCAGCACGTCCACCGGCAGCGGGTTGCCGGCATGGTGGCGGAAGTGACGGGTGTCAGGGCGGCTGCCGAGCAGGCGGTGGAGGGTCGTCACCTCGACGGGAATGGCCGCGCGAACGGCCTCGCCGTCGGGCAGGCCGCCCAGTTCGAGCCTGGCAACGGCGCCGGCGATGGATTCGTTGAGACGCGCTGCGGCCTTGCCGGTGGGCGCGGCCAGGCGGATGCGCAGGGGGCGTGCCTCCGTGTTGGCGATGGCCAGGGCCTGCAGCACTGCGAGCAGGCGCACCACGGTGGTGGTCTTGCCGGTGCCGGGGCCGCCGGTCACGATGGCGAAGGCGCTCCGCGCGGCCAGTGCGCAGGCGAGTTTCTGCCAGTCTGGGGTGGGCGTCCCTGTAGCGGGGGGAAAGAGCATCCCGAGGACGCTACAGAGGGCTGTTTCAGGCAAGGCGGGCGGTGCCGCCAGACGGGCGTCGATGCCGGCCCGTACCGATTGTTCATACTGCCAGTAGCGGCGCAGATAGAGCCGGTTGCCAACGCGGACCAGCGGCGTTTCCCCGTCTCCGGTGCTGACCAGTTGCGGATGCGCCAGCGCGAGTTGCCAGTCGGCCAGGCTGACGCCGTCGAGCACGGCGGCCGGCAGGGGCAGCGGTTCGGCGGTGCTGTCCGCGCCTTCGGGGGGAAGGGACAGGGCGAAACCGGGGTCCTGCAGGGTATGAGCCAGGTCGAGACAGGCATGGCCGCGGCCCAGTTGATGGCTGGCCAGCGCGGCGGCGAGGATCAGCAGCGGCGGGGCATCGCTCACTTCACGCACCAGGAAGGCCGCAAAGGCCGCATCAAGGGCACGCAGCCAGCCGTGTTGGGACCAGCGCTCGAGCAGGGCCAGCATGGCGGTGTTGTCGACGAAAAAGGCGGGGTTCATGCGGCCTCCTTGGCGGTGCGGCGGGCGAACAGACGGTCGAGGGATTCGATCAGCTCCCGCGGCGGACGCTCGGCGTGAATGCCCCGGGTGGGCGACTGGCTGCCGCGCAGGAACAGGTACAGGGCACCGCCCATGTGCTGTTCGTAGTCGTAATCCGGCAGGCGCAGCTTGAGCAGGCGGTGGAGGGCCAGCAGATACAGCACATATTGCAGCTCGTAGCGCTTGGCCAGGATTTCCTGCGCCATGGCCGTGGCCGTGTAGGCCGCATCGTCCGGGCCGAGCCAGTTGGACTTGTAGTCGATGACGTAATAACGCCCCTTGTGTTCGACGACCAGGTCGATGAAGCCCTTGAGCATCCCGTTGAGCTGGCCCGCCTGGAGCGGCGGGCGTTCGGCGCCGCCGAGGGTGTGGCGACACACGAGGGCATCGAGGGCGGCCAGGTCCACGTCATGCACCGCGACCCAGAATTCCATTTCGGCAACCCAGGTGTCGAGATCGGCGAGGGCAAAGCCCGGCTCATGCGCTGCGCCCAGCGCTTGCCGGAGGAAGTCCTGCAGCCACGCGCACAGCGGGTCGATCCAGCGTTCCCAGCCGCGCACTGCGCAACGCCGGGCGATAGCGTCCCGCAGCAGGGCCGGTGCGTCGGCGAGGCGGCCAAAACCCTGGCCGCCGGCCCATTCGAGGATCTCATGGAGAAAGGTGCCGACTGCTGCACCGCGGGGAAAGTCATGCAGCAGTCCGACGGAGGCCCTGCCGGCGTCGCTCGGTGGCACGTCGGGCACCAGCGGGGCGGCGAGCTGGGTGAGCCGTTCGGCGGTGGCGGCTTCGCGGAAGATGTCTTCGCCGGGCGTTTCGGCGCTGCCTTCCGCTGCTGCGGTGTGCAGCGCCGAGTAGCTGGCAATCCACCAGTGTTCGCGGACGGCGCGCCTTGCGCTGCGGGCGGGGCCTTCGATCAGGTGCTGCGCGTGGGCGGCGTAGGTGTCCGGGCTGCTTGCCGGCGTGTCGATGACGGCGATGTCGGGGCAGCCCGCAGCCAGGGCGTCGATGCCGGTGTGCAGCTTGTGGCCGATCAGGTAGCCAAAGGCGCTGTTTTCCAGTTCCTTGACGGGGGCGGCGCCGATCCAGGTGGCGTAGCGGGCGCGGGTCAGGGCGACGTAGAGTTTGCGCAGGTCTTCGCCCAGGCGCTCGTGGTCGACCCGACCCAGCAGTACGTCATCGGCGGTCAGGGCCAGATGCAGCTGGCCGTGCTCGTCGTGCCACTTGAGGGGCCGGTCGGTGCTCTCGGTGGCACGGAAGGCACAGGCGAAAGGCAGGAAGACCAGCGGGTATTCGAGGCCCTTGGATTTGTGGATGGTGACGACCTGCACCAGGTCGGCGTCGCTTTCAAGGCGCACCTGGCGGGCTTCGCTGCCGCTTTTTTCGTCACGGCGCTGTTCGGCCAGATGGCGGATCAGGGCGTGTTCGCCGTCGAGCAGGCTGCTGGCCTGCTGGAGCAGTTCGGCCAGATGCAGCACGTCGGTCAGGCTGCGCTCGCCGCTGCCTCCGGCTGCCAGCAGCCGGGCCGGAACGCGGAAGTCGTTGAGCAGGCGGCGCAGCATCGGCAGCACGCCCTGACGGCGCCAGCATTCCCGGTAGGCGCGGAATTGCAGTATGTAGTCGTCCCAGGCGATTTCGTCGTGGTTGAGGCAATCGAGGCTGGCCCAGTCGAGGCCGAGGGTTTGCGTGGCCAGCGCGGCGCGCAGCGCACGGCCATCGTCCGGCTCGGCACAGGCGGTGAGCCACAACTGCAGCTCGAAGGCCTCGGGGCGCTGGAAGACCGAATCCTTTTCCGACAGATAGACACTGCGCACGCCCCGGCGCGACAGGGCGCCCCGGATGGCGTCGGCCTCGTTGCGGTTATTCACCAGCACGGCCAGATCGGCCTGCCGCAGGGCCAGCAGGCCGCCCTCGCCGGCAAAGCCGGCTTGGCCGAGCTGGCCCAGGTTGAGGAGGCGCACCATCTCGCTGGCGCAGACTTCGGCCATGGCCTCAAGGTAGGCGCTCTTGGACAGGGGTTTGCCGTTGTCGGGCGGCGCCAGGCGCCAGATGTTCAGGGCCGGCAGCGGCTGGCCGTCAGCCTGGAGCTGATCCTTGCGCCCGTTGGCATCGGCGGGAAAGAACGGGACCGGGTTGCCCGCCGCGGTGCGGAACAGGAAGGCGCCCTGGCTTCCTTCCAGGTCTTCGGCAAGCTGGAAGCAGCGGTTGGTGGCCCTGACCATGGCGTGGGTCGAGCGGAAGTTGCGGCTCAGGGTGTACAGCCGGCCGGCGGTGGCGGCGCGGGCGGCCAGGTAGGTGTAGATATCGGCGCCGCGGAAAGCATAGATGGCCTGCTTGGGGTCGCCGATGAGCACCAGCGCGGTCGCTTCATCGTTGGTTTCGACCCGATAGATGGCGTCGAAGATGCGGTACTGGATCGCGTCGGTGTCCTGGAATTCGTCGATCAGCGCCACCGGAAACTGGGTCCGGATCACCTCGGCCAGGCGCGCGCCGTTGGGGCCGGCCAGCGCTTGGTCGAGGCGGGTGAGCAGGTCGTTGAAGCCCATCTGGGCGCGACGTGCCTGTTCTTCGGCAAAGCGGGTGGCGACCCAGTGGGTCGCGTGACGCAGGATGTCGAGACGGGCGTCGGGGAGTGCGCCGAGGGTGGCGGGCATCGCTGCGATGGCATCCAGTCCAGGGTGCTGCGGCACGGGGAGCCCGGGTTTCCAGACGTCGGCCAGCCCCGTCGGGGTGAGCCGCGTCCAGGCGGCGTCGGTGAGGGCTGGCCAGACCAGGTCCGGGTCGTCGCGCCAGGCACTCAGCGCCTGCAGCCAGGTGTCGTAATTGTTCTTCTTGAGCCTGGTGCCGTTGAAATCCTTGTTGTCGCGGGCGGTGTCCAGCAAGGTCTGCAGCGCGTCCGCCCACTGGGCCCAGGGCGCCTTGAGCGCCGCCAGCGTGCGTTGCTGCGCCTGTCTTGCGGTGCCGATGGCCGCCGTCGGGTCGGCGCTGGCCGCCAGCAGATCGGCGTGATCGCGCAGACCCTTGAGGTCCTTCTGCAAGGCCTCCGGCGAGCCCCACCAGCCGCGCACCTGGCGGGCGCCGTCGGCGTGCAGCGGATACATGAAGCTGCGCCAGTAGTCGCGCACGACCTCGGCGAGCAGGTCTTCCTGGTCGGTTTCGAGGCGCTGGGTGAACAGGCTGTCGCTGTCGAAGGCGTGCTCGCGCAGCATGCGGTTGCACCAGCTGTGGATGGTGGACACGGCGGCTTCGTCCATCCATTCGGCGGCCAGCTGGAGCTTGCGGGCGCAGGCTCCCCAGCTTTCCGGCGGATACTCGGCGCGCAGTTGCTGGAGCAGTGCGTCGGCGGCGGGCCCGGACGGGTCGGCGCGGAAGTAGGTGGCGGCCTGGGCGAGCCGGGCGCGAATGCGGTCGCGCAACTCCTTGGTGGCGGCGTCGGTGAACGTGACAACCAGGATTTCCGGTGGCGTCAGGGCTTTGGGGAAGGCTGCCTCGTGGTCGCCGTGGCCCAGGACCAGGCGCAGGTAGAGGGCGGCAATCGTGAAGGTCTTGCCGGTACCGGCGCTGGCCTCGATGAGACGGCTGCCGCGCAGCGGGAAACGCAGCGGCTGAAGGGCGGTCGGGGCGGTTGGGGCGGTCGGGGTCATGCCTGCTCTCCGGCGGTGGCCGCGGCTTTGCGCGTGCGGGGGGATTCGACAAACGTGGCGGTAAAGAGCGGGCGCAGCAGGCTGTCGGCCAGGCGGGCGAACTCGCCATCCCCGGTCAGCGTTTCAAAGTCGGGCCAGGCGCGCCGCAAGTAGGGGCTGGACTCGACCTCGCCGGTGAGCATGTAGCCGCCCTCGTAGACGGACTTGGCGCTGGTCGAGCCATCGAGCCACGCAAAGGCGGTCTTGATTGCCAGCGGCAGCGGACGGCCCATGCCGTCCTGCCAGGTGGCCAGCAGCGAGTCGATCTGGGCCCGCGCATCGTCGGGCTCAAGGGGCGCGAAGCGCACGTTGCCGGCCTTGCTGACGATCAGTGTGGTCAGCGGCTGGCCTCCCAGGTGGCCGGCCAGGTGCACCAGCCAGTGTTTGATGAGGTTGTGGCGCTGGTATTTGCCTTTCTTCACGGCATCGCTGGGTTCCAGCACCACGCGTCCGCGCTGTTCGTCTTCGTTCAGGCGCAGGTCCCGCAGCCAGTCCTCGATACGCAGGCTGGTGGCCGGGTGCGGGTGGCTCACCAGTTCGTCGTGGGGCGCCTCGTGCGGCCATTCGGCGAGGCCCTTTTCGTAACGCGCGAACATGTCCGCCATCGGTGCGGCCAGATCGTCGACCATTACGCTGGCAAAAGCCTTGGCGGCCAGCTCGCCCCGGCGCTGGATACGCTCAAGGGTGGCTGCGAGGGCGTCCTCCCGCGGCTGGCCGGCGTGCAGTGCTTCGGCCTGGCGGGCGATGAGTTCGTTCCACAGACTCCATTTCTGCAGGCCGTCGAGGTCGAAGGGTTCCTGGTCTTCGCTGGCCGGGTTGTCGATGTCGAAATCGACGCGCAGGCGCTGGCGGAAGAAGGCCTTGACCGGGTCGCGCAGAAAGGCGGCCAGTTCGGCGATACGCAGGGGCTCGCCCCGACCTACCGGGTCCAGTCGGTGCGCGCCGCTGGCGGGCCGGTCGTCTGCCATGCGCCATTCGTGGGCGTAGGTGAACAGTGGGCTGGCTGCCGCATTGGCTGGAAAATAGTCGGGATTGAAGGGCTGCAGGCGATGCTCGATGGTCAGCGCGCGGAGCAGGGCGCCTTCCTCGGCGGGGTGCCCGGCCAGTTGCCAGCCGGCGGCCAGGTGGTCACACAACTGGCCGACCAGCACCGAGGGGGGCCGTACGGTGTTGTCGTTGATGCTGCGCCCGACCCACGAAATCAGCAGTTTTTCGCGGGCCGACAGCAGGGCCTCAAGGAACAGGTAGCGGTCATCCTCGCGACGCGAACGGTCGCCGGGGCGGTAGTCGCGGCCCATCAGATCGAAATCCATCGGCACCCGGGTGCGCGGGTAGTCTCCGTCGTTGAGGCCGAGCAGGCACACCTGGCGGAAGGGAATGGCGCGCATCGGCATGAGGGTCGCGAAGGTCACCGTGCCGGCAAAGAAGCGTTGCGACAGGCCGCTGTCGTCGAGCTGGGCCAGCCAGTGTTCGCCCACCACTGCCAGCGGCAGCGGGCTGTCGAGGCGGGCCGTGGCGCAGGCTTCCTGCCAGCGCACCAGGGCCAGGTCGAGGCGCTGCAGCGTGAAGGCGTCGGTGCTCTCTTCGGGGGCGAAGAAATCGGCCATCAATTGACGTAGGCGGGCGCTCCATTCGGCCGGTGCGGCGTCGCTGGAGAAGGTCCGCCAGGTGGTGTCGAGCCGTTCGAGCAGTTGCACCAGGGGGCCGAGCAGCGCGGCGTCGAGGCCGCCGATTTCATCGAAGGGCTCGATGTCGTGCCAGGCGCCGCCGGTGGCTCCGACCGCGTAGCCGAGGAGCATCCGGCGCAGGCCGAACAGCCAGGTGTTGCCTTCGGGGGCGTCGGGCAGGCCGAGGCTTTTGCGGTGTTCGGCGTGCAGGCCCCAGCGGATTTTGGCGCCGTGGATCCAGCGTTGCAGGAGCGGTAGCGCGTCTTCGACGATGCCGAAGCGGCTGCGCAGGGCCGGTACTTCGAGCAGGTCGAGTACATCGCTCACGGCGACACGCCCGTTGGGCAGGTCGAGCAGCTTGCCGAGGGCATTGACCAGCGGATCGTGATGGCGCAGCCCCTGGTCGGCGATGCTGAACGGGATGAAGCGCGGGTCGCGGCTGTCGATGAGGCCGAATACTGCCTGGATGTGCGGCGCGTAGGCGTCGATGTCCGGCACCATGACGATCACGTCGCGCGGACGCAGGCTAGTGTCGGCATTGAAGGCGGCGAGGAGCTGGTCGTGCAGCACCTCGACTTCGCGCTGGGCGCTGTGGGCGATGTGGAAGCGGATCGAGTCATCGCCTGAATCGACCGCCGGCCATTCTTCCCGCGTCTGGCTGAGTGGCCGCAGGTCGCGGATGTCGTCCTGCAACTGGTTGAGCAGGGTGTCGCCACCGTGGGGCGAGAACAGGTCGATACGCTGGCGGATATCCACGAAATGCTGCAGATAGCCGGCGCGGGCCGTGTCGCTGTCGTGCTCGTCGAGCAGGCCGATGAAGTCGCGCCCCTGTTTGCCCCAGGCGGCCAGCAGCGGGTGGGCGAAGAGGTGCAGGTTTTCCTCGGAAATTTCAGTGGTCGTGCCGGCCCGGCGCTGCTGGCGCGAATGGGTGGCCCGCAGCAGATCCTTGTCGGCGACGATGTCGGCCCAGTAATGCTCGCAGGGGTTGTGCACGCACATCAGCACCTGGGTCCAGCGTGCCAGGGCGGCCAGCACTTCCAGCGACTGGCGCGGCAGCGCCGAGATGCCGAAAACCATCACCCGACGCGGCAAGCCGGCGGGCCGTTCGCTGTCCGCACCGCTTTCGGGCCACGCCTCGACCTGGCGCAGGAAGGCCTCATGCACCGCCGCCCGGCCCTGACCGGCCAGCGCACTGCCGCCCGCTGCCGCCACATCGGCCAGCAGCGCCCGCCACAGACAGGCCTGCCAGCCCTGTTCATCGGACAGGGGGCGACGTTCTCCATTCGCCTGGATCAGCACGTCATCGCCCGCCGCCCATGCGGCCAGCCAGTCAGCGCGGTACACCTGGTACTGGTCGAACAGGTCGGCCAGCCGCTCGGCCAGCTGGAAACGCTTGCGCTGGTCGGCATCCAGTGCCAGAAAACGGTGCAGCGGCGCATATGCCGGCTGCCCCATCACGTCCGGCAGCAGGCGCATCAGGCGCCACAGCAGCAGGGGCTTGTCGAAGGGCGAGGTTTCGGGAACCCCGTCACGCCCCAGTACGGCCCGATACACCTGCCACAAGAAGCGTGAGGGCAGCGACATGTCCAGCCCGGCCGCGATGCCGCAGCCACCGCCCGCCTCGTCGTTCCCGTCCTCGGCCAGCGCCAGGCGCAGCCATTGGGCCACGCCGTTGCTATGCACCAGCAGAGTCTCGGTTTCCAGCGGTGCCAGCGGATAGCGCCGGATCCACGCAACCAGCAGGTCGCGCAGGGCTTCCGGATGGTTGCCGTGCACAAGCATCAGGCCGGGGGGCAGGGTCGATGAGGTCAAGACAGGCTCCTGAGGCGGAGAAATCGGTCAATAAAAAAGGTCAGCCGGATTTGAACATGAAAGTACGTCAGAGGATGTCGCTTCAGTCGTGATGATCAGCCTTGCGACGAGAAAACCGGCCCGGCCGTGCCAGTCGATGAGACTGTCACGGCCGGGCCGGCAAATGCAGGTGAAGGTGAGGCGGGCGCTATCAGGCCGGCACGGAGCTGCGGATCAGGTGGTCGAACGCTCCCAGGGAGGCGGTGGCGCCGGCGCCCATGGCGATGATGATCTGTTTGTAGGGCACGGTGGTGCAGTCACCGGCGGCAAACACGCCCTTCACCGAAGTCTGGCCCTTGGCATCGATGATGATCTCACCCCGCTCGGACAGCTCGACGGTGCCCTTCAGCCAGTCGGTGTTGGGCAGCAAGCCGATCTGCACGAAGATGCCTTCGAGCTCGACGAGCTTCTCGTCGCCGCTGACCCGATCCTTGTAGCGGATGCCGGTCACCTTCTGGCCGTCGCCGGTCACTTCGGTGGTCAGGGCGGACTTGATCACCGTGACGTTGGGCAGGCTGTTGAGCTTGCTCTGCAGCACCGCATCGGCACGCAGGGTGTCGGCAAACTCGAGCAGCGTCACGTGGGAAACGATGCCGGCCAGGTCGATGGCCGCCTCGACGCCGGAGTTGCCGCCGCCGATCACCGCCACGCGCTTGCCCTTGAACAGCGGGCCGTCACAGTGCGGGCAGAAGCACACGCCCTTGGCCTTGTACTCCTTCTCGCCGGGGACGTTCATTTCGCGCCAGCGGGCACCGGTGGACAGGATCACCGACTTGCTTTTGAGCACCGCGCCGTTCTCGAGCTGGATCTCGATCAGCTCACCCGGGATCAGTTTGGCGGCACGCTGCAGGTTCATCACGTCCACCTCGTACTGCTTGACGTGCTGCTCCAGGGCGGCAACCAGCTTGGGGCCTTCGGTTTCCTTCACCGAGATGAAGTTTTCGATACCCATGGTGTCCATCACCTGGCCACCAAAGCGCTCGGCCACCACGCCGGTGCGGATGCCCTTGCGGGCGGCATAGACCGCCGCCGCCGAGCCGGCCGGGCCGCCACCGACGACGAGCACGTCGAACGTCTCCTTGGCGGCGATCGCCTCGGCGGCACGGGCGGCAGAGCCGCTATCGAGCCTGGCCACGATCTCCTCGATGGTCATGCGGCCCTGACCGAATTCGGCGCCGTTCAGGAAGACGGTCGGCACGGCCATGATGCGGCGCTCGTTGACCAGATCCTGGAACATCGCGCCGTCGATCATGGTGCTGGTGACGCCGGGATTGAGCACCGCCATCAGGTTGAGGGCCTGCACCACATCCGGGCAGTTGTGGCACGACAGGGAGATGAAGGTCTCGAATGCGAACTGGCCGGGGAGCGCCTTGATCTGGTCGATGACGGCCTGATCCACCTTCGGCGGATGGCCGCCGGTCTGGAGCAGGGCGAGGATCAGCGAGGTGAACTCGTGGCCCATCGGGATGCCGGCGAAATGGATGCGCGGGCTCTGACCCGGCTCGGCAACACCGAAGGAGGGACGCAGCGTGTGCTGGCCGTCCTCGCGCAAGGTGACCTTGTTGGAGAGTTCGGCGATGTCGACGAGCAGGCCGCGCAGCTCCTGGGCCTTGGCGCTGTCGTCCAGAGAGGCGACCAGCTCGATCGGGCGTTGGAGCTTCTCGAGGTAGGCCTTGAGTTGGGTCTTGATGTTGGCGTCCAGCATGGTCGTGTCCTTTTCTGTACGAAGTGAATTCGGAGTGAATCGCATCGTCAAGCGCTCCCGGGCGGGCAGCGCTTGACGCTGAAATCCACGCCGGGCGATGGCGCGCCCGGCGAAACGGCTAAAGACTCAGATCTTGCCGACCAGGTCGAGGGACGGCTTCAGGGTTTCGCCGCCTTCCTGCCACTTGGCGGGGCACACTTCACCCGGGTGGGCGGCGATGTACTGGGCCGCCTTGACCTTGCGCAGCAGCTCGGTAGCGTCCCGGCCGATGCCCAGGTCGTGGATCTCGGCAATCTTGATCTCGCCTTCCGGATTGACCACGAAGGTGCCGCGCAGCGCCAGGCCCTCTTCTTCGATCATCACGTCGAAAGCGCGGGTGATGGCGCCGGTCGGGTCGCCGATCATCGGGTAGTTGATCTTCTTGATCGTGTCGGAAGCGTCATGCCAGGCCTTGTGGGTGAAGTGGGTGTCGGTGGAAACCGAATACACCTCGACACCCATCTTCTGGAATTCCGGGTACACATCGGCCATGTCGCCCAGCTCGGTCGGGCACACAAAGGTGAAGTCGGCCGGGTAGAAGAAGAAGATCGACCACTTGCCCTTCAGGTCGGCGTCGGTCACCGGGACGAACTTGCCGTTCAGGTAGGCCTGGGCGGCGAAGGGTTTGACTTTGCTGTTGATGATTGCCATGAGGTTTGCTCCTGTTTGTTTGCATGAGACGACGAAATGGATTCTAGAGATCGTGCCGAAATTGATCCAATTCATTGCTGCCATAAAGTAGATTTGAAAAAGCTATGAAGCCTGAAAGGCATGCCTGACGTGATCGGCTTAGTCTGGTATATTAGATATTGTTAATATAAGGAGTCGATCATGAGCAGCAAGTCTTTCGTCCAGATAACCACAGACCTTTCCAGGGGCATGGAAGCCCTGCGCAACGAAATTCCTGAAACCATGAAAGGCTTCAACAGCCTGGCCAGGGAAGCGATGAAGGAGGGCGTCCTGAGTGCGCTCGACAAGGAACTCATTGCCCTGGCCTGTGGTGTTTCGGCCCGTTGCGACGGATGCATCGGTTTTCACGTCAAGGCGCTGGTGCGTCTGGGCGTAACCCGCGAACAGCTGATGGAAACCCTCGGCATCTGCACCTACATGGGCGGTGGTCCGAGCCTGATGTATGCGGCCGAAGCGGTACGTGCCTACGACGAGTTCACCGCAGCCCGGACACCCCGTCCGGCCTGAACGACTGCATTCCATATCTGAAGAGAAAACATGAAAACTGCCCACGATCTTGTCGCCGCCGCCAAAACGCGCATCCAGGAAGTCTCGCTGGCGGAAACCGATGCGGCGATCCGCGCAGCGGATGTCCTGCTGGACGTGCGGGAAGCCGCCGAATACGCCGCCGGCCACCTGCCCGGTGCCGTCCATGTCGCGCGGGGCTTGCTGGAGTTCAAGCTGAGCAGCACGCCCGAACTCGACAACCGTGACCTGAATATCGTGCTGTATTGCAAGACCGGAGGCCGCGCAGCGCTGGCCGCCAGCACGCTGCACGAGATGGGCTACATGCAGGTCAGATCGATTGCCGGAGGCTTCGACGCCTGGGAAGCGGCCGGCAAGCCGGTGATGAAGCCCGCCTTGCCCGATTTCGAGTAATCGAAACCGGGTATCTGCCGCCGCTAACGGATGAGCTTCCGGATATCACCGTTGCAACTGTTGGCCACGCGGGCGTATTCCTCGGGGCTGTCGACCAGCGCCTGGGCGGCATCCACCCTGTTCATTTCCCGCTTGATGAACGGCACCCAGCGCTCGGTCAGTTCTTGTTGAATCCTGGCGCGTGACTGACCCACCGGGCCGCGCCACGGACCGCCGGTGGCGAAGCGGGCGTTCAGGGTGTCGGTGAGGTCTTTCTCGATACCGGCCAGGTGGGTCTGGTAGGTTTTCACGTGGCGCAGTTCGTGCTGATAGATCTCCTTGTAAGCACAACTGCCTTCGGTGAATTCCCGGGCCACATGGACGTTCATCGGACTGAAGCCATAGCTCATGGTGAGCTGGGGGCTGGTACATTCCCATTGGCCCGAGCGTTCAACGATGGTCGTGAAGTGCGTTTCGAACTTGACGATGGCGGTGCCGCGGGTGAGCCCCAGTACCGTATTGCCCGGCCGCGTGATTTTTCCGCCCATGATGGTGAGCGTTTTGAAGCCGTACTGGCTGTCGACACTCACGGGCTCATCCAGCAGCTTCACCCTCACCGATGGCTTGGCGAGCTGCTCGCAGGGGTCTGCCCAGCAGGGGCCGGCGAGGAACATCAGGAGCAGCAGCGGGCGGCAGCGCACCGAAAGCGGGCTACGACGCAATGGAGTGCTCGTCCGCGGACATCTGCTGATCCCTGAACGCCTGCGGCGACACGCCCGCCCAGCCGCGGAAGGCCCGCGAAAAACTCTTCTCGTTGCCAAAGCCGACCTGCGCCGAAATCTGCTTGATGGATTTCTGGCTGCGGTTGAGCAGTTCCAGGGCGTGATTGAAGCGGGTTTCATCCTTGAGCTGCTGGAGCGACGAGCCTTCATCCTGCAACTGGCGATGCAGGGTGCGCACCGACACGTGCAGATGTTCGGCGACGATTTCGGCGGTGGCGGCCCGGTTGGCCGGTTCCTGCAAAAACTGGCGCACACCCTGCACGAGCAGGCGGTCGCGCTTGTATTGCAGCACCGTGAGGGGCAGGGCGCGCTGCAGCATGGCCTGCAGCGCGGCTTCGTCGCGACGGATCGGCAAATCGAGGTAGCGCGGGTCGAAGCTGATGCCGGCCCGCTCGCCGTTGAAGTGCACCGGGCCGCGGAACATCAGCGGATAGGCGTCTGCGTGGGGCGGGGCCGGGAAAGGGAAAGTGCTTTCCTGTAGCGGAATGCGTGAATCGATGGCCCAGCAGGCATAGCCCAGCACGTAGCGCAGCAGCGTGACCAGGCAGAACTCGTGCATCGCGCCCAGCGGGCGATGGGGCGTGATGCTCAGGGTGGCGGCGCTTTTCGTTACCTCGAGCGCCAGCGTGATGTCGTCGCACAGCAAGCGGTGGTGCCGGCACCAGCGTTTCAGCGCCATGCCCAGGTTGGGCGAACCCAGCGAAGCCCGGCACAGCATGCCGTAACTGCCCCACGGCAGACGCCGTGAAAACCAGCCCAGCGCCTCGTCGTCGAGTTCCTGCATGGCGGTGCCCGAAATGATCTCCATCTGTGCGGCGGTCACCCGTGCGTCCGGGTTGTCCAGCATGTCTGCAGTGATTCCGGATTTTGCCAATGCGCTGGCCGGGTTTGCACCGTAACGGTGGTACGCCAGGACAATCGCCCGGATGAAAGCGATGGGCGTGGCAGCGCGGCCGCCAAGGGCCAGCGGGGGAGAGGAGGGCTTCGCTTTCATCAGTCCCGAATCTTAACGCGCGTGGCACGATTTGCAACCACGATGGCGCCCGCCGCACCCTCGTCGGGCGTACGCTGCAGGGCACTCAAGCGGAGCGCAGCAGATTCCGCCCATCCATGACTACGGAGGAGACCAACCCATGAACATTCCCAGCCTCGACTTTCATCTCGGCGAGACCATCGAAGCCCTGCGCGACACCATCCAGGCCTTCGCTGCCAAGGAGATCACGCCCCGCGCAGCCGAGATCGACCGGGTGAATGAATTCCCGGCCGACCTGTGGAAGAAGCTCGGCGACCTGGGTTTGCACGGCATGACCGCCCCCGAGGAATACGGCGGCACCAACATGGGTTACCTCGCGCACATCATCGCGCTCGAAGAAGTCTCCCGCGCCTCCGCCTCGGTGGGCTTGTCCTACGGCGCCCATTCCAACCTGTGCGTCAACCAGATCCGCCGGAACGGCACCGAAGCACAAAAGCAGAAATACCTGCCCAAGCTGATCTCCGGCGATCACATCGGCGCCCTCGCCATGAGCGAGCCGAACGCTGGCTCCGACGTGGTAAGCATGAAGCTGCGCGCCGACAAGAAGGGCGACCGTTACGTGCTGAACGGCGCCAAGATGTGGATCACCAACGGCGGCGACGCCGACACGCTGGTGGTGTATGCCAAGACCGACCTCGAGGCCGGCGCCAAGGGCATGACCGCCTTCATCGTCGAAAAGGGCTTTGCAGGTTTCACCCACGGCAGCCACCTCGACAAGCTCGGGATGCGCGGCTCCAACACCTACCCGCTGTTCTTCGACGACGTGGAAGTGCCCGAAGAAAACGTGCTGGGCGGTGTCGGCAACGGCACCAAGGTGCTGATGAGCGGCCTCGACTACGAGCGCGCCGTGCTGTGCGGCGGCCCGCTGGGCATCATGGCGGCGTGCATGGACGAAGTTGTGCCCTATCTGCACGACCGCAAGCAGTTCGGTCAGAGCATCGGTGAATTCCAGCTCATGCAGGGCAAGCTGGCCGACATGTACTCCACCTGGATGGCGACCCGTGCCTATGTGTATGCCGTCGGCCAGGCCTGTGACCGCACCGACCACTCGCGCACGCTGCGCAAGGACGCCGCCGGCGCCATTCTGTACTCTGCCGAAAAGGCCACCTGGATGGCCGGCGAGGCGATCCAGACCCTCGGCGGCGTGGGCTACACCAACGAATACGCGGTCGGCCGCCTGTGGCGCGATGCCAAGCTCTACGAGATCGGCGCTGGCACCAGCGAGATCCGTCGCATGCTGATCGGCCGCGAACTGTTCGCCGAGACCGCCTGATCCGGAGCCCCCGATAATGACCGTCATCAAATCTGCCATCAACCCGCGCTCGCCCGAGTTTCAGGCCAACGCGGCCGCCCTCGGCAAGACCGTCGCCGACCTGCGCGAGAAAGCCGCCCAGGTTTCCCTCGGCGGCGGCGAGTCGGCCCGCGCCAAGCACACCGCCCGCGGCAAGCTGCTGCCCCGCGACCGGGTCGATCACCTGCTCGATCCCGGCACTGCCTTTCTCGAAGTCGGCCAGATGGCTGCCTACGGCATGTACGACAACGAAGCCCCGTCGGCCGGCGTGATCACCGGCATCGGCCGCGTCAATGGCGTCGAATGCATGATCGTCGCCAACGATGCCACCGTGAAGGGCGGCACCTACTACCCGATGACGGTCAAGAAGCACCTGCGCGCCCAGGAGATCGCCCAGCAGAACAGGCTGCCGTGCCTGTATCTGGTCGATTCCGGCGGTGCCTTCCTGCCCCGGCAGGACGAGGTCTTCCCCGACCGCGATCACTTCGGGCGCATCTTCTTCAACCAGGCCAACATGTCGGCCGAAGGCATTCCGCAGATCGCCGTGGTGATGGGCTCGTGCACCGCCGGTGGCGCCTATGTGCCGGCGATGAGCGACGAGACCATCATCGTCAAGAACCAGGGCACCATCTTCCTCGGCGGGCCGCCGCTCGTTAAGGCCGCCACCGGCGAAGTCGTCAGCTCCGAAGACCTCGGCGGCGGCGACGTGCATACCCGCGTCTCCGGGGTGGCCGACCATCTGGCCGAGAACGACACCCACGCACTGCACATCGCCCGGCGCATTGTCGGCACCCTCAACCGGACCAAGCCGGTCGGCCTCAATCTGCTCGACTCTGAGGAGCCACTCTACGATCCGTCCGAACTCTACGGCGTGATCCCCACCGACACCCGCAAGCCCTACGACGTGCGCGAGGTCATTGCCCGTGTCGTCGATGGCTCGCGCTTCGACGAGTTCAAGGCGCGCTACGGCGCCACGTTGGTCACCGGCTTTGCACACCTTTACGGCATGCCCGTCGGCATCGTCGCCAACAACGGCATCCTGTTCGGCGAGTCGGCCCAGAAGGGCGCCCACTTCATCGAACTGTGCGCCCAGCGCGGCGTGCCGCTGGTCTTCCTGCAGAACATCACCGGCTTCATGGTCGGCCGCAAGTACGAGAACGGCGGCATCGCCAAGGACGGCGCCAAGATGGTCATGGCCGTGGCCACCGCCCAGGTGCCCAAGATCACCATGCTCATCGGCGGCAGCTTCGGCGCCGGCAACTACGGCATGTGCGGCCGCGCCTACAGCCCGCGCTTCCTGTGGATGTGGCCCAACAGCCGCATCTCGGTGATGGGCGGCGAGCAGGCCGCCAGCGTGCTCGCCACCGTGCGGCGCGACGGCATCGAGGGCAAGGGCGGCAGCTGGAGCAAGGACGACGAGGAAGCCTTCAAGTCGCCAATCCGCCAGCAGTATGAAGACCAGGGCCACCCGTACTACGCCACCGCCCGTCTGTGGGACGACGGCGTCGTCGACCCGGCCCAGACCCGGCGCATCCTCGGCCTGTCCCTGTCGGCCAGCCTCAACGCGCCGATCCAGCCGACCAAGTTCGGCCTGTTCCGCATGTGATTGCCCTCTGTGGGTCGGACTTCAGTCCGACAGCGCGGGCTCAGCGAATCGAGTCGGACTCAAGTCCGACCCACAGGACGACAAGGCTTGGCGGTGAGAGCGCCGGCAAGCAGAACAAGCGCCCGGCCACCTGGTTGTGGGTCGGACTTCAGTCCGACAGCGCGGGCTCAGCGAATCGAGTCGGACTCAAGTCCGACCCACGGGGATGCACGGAAAGCGAGACTGCAAGATGAAGTTTGAAACCCTGGAAATTGCCCGCGAGGGCAGCGTGGCGACGATCTGGATGAACCGTCCGGATGTGCACAACGCCTTCAACGAAGCCCTGATCGCCGACCTGACCGCTGCCTGTCAGGCACTGGATGCCGATGACAGCGTGCGCGCGGTGATCCTTGCCGGGCGTGGCAAGAGCTTCTCTGCCGGCGCCGACCTCAACTGGATGCGCCGCGCCGCCGACGCGTCGGTGGAGGAGAACATCGCCGACGCCCGCAAGCTGGCCGGCATGTTGCGCACGCTGGCCGAGATGAACAAGCCGACCATCGCCCGTGTGCATGGCGCGGCCCTGGGTGGCGGGATGGGGCTGGCCTCGGCCTGCGACATCTGCATTGCCGGCGAGGGCGCTGTGTTCGCGACCTCCGAGGTCAAGTTCGGCATCATCCCGTCGGCCATCAGCCCTTACGTGATTCGCGCCATCGGCGCCCGTCAGGCTGGCCGCTACTTCCAGACCGCCGAGCGGATTTCTGCTGCCCGTGCCGCCGAGCTGGGCCTGGCCCACGAAGCGGTGCCAGCAGCCGAACTCGACGCCAGGGTGCAGGACATCGTCGCCGCGCTCCTGCAAGGCGGCCCGAAATCCCAGGCCGCCGCCAAGGCGCTGATCCGCGCGGTGGCCGACCGTCCGGTCAGCGACGAACTGGTCGAAGACACCGCCCGCCGCATCGCCACCCTGCGTGCCACACCGGAAGCGAAGGAAGGCCTCGCCGCCTTCCTCGACAAGCGCCCGGCAGCCTGGGTGGCGGCCATGTAGTTGTGGGTCGGACTTCAGTCCGACAGCACGCGTTCAGCGAATCGAGTCGGACTCAAGTCCGACCCAGAGGATGACAAGGCTTGGCGGTGCGAGCGCCGGCAAGCAGAACAAGCGCCCGGCAGCCTGGGTGGCGGCCACGTAGTTGTGGGTCGGACTTCAGTCCGACAGCATGCGTTCAGCGAATCGAGTCGGACTCAAGTCCGACCCACAGGATGACAAGGCTTGGCGGTGCGAGCGCCGGCAAGCAGAAGAGGGAGACAAAATGTTCAACAAGATTCTGATTGCCAACCGGGGCGAAATCGCCTGTCGCGTCATCAAGACCGCGCGCCGCCTCGGCATCAAGACCGTCGCCGTGTACTCCGAAGCCGACGCCGGCGCGCGCCACGTGCGCCTGGCCGACGAGGCCGTGTTCATCGGTCCGGCGGCGGCCCGCGAAAGCTACCTGGTCATCGACAAGATCATCGCCGCGGCGAAGCAGACCGGCGCCCAGGCGATCCACCCGGGCTATGGCTTCCTGTCCGAGAACGAGGACTTCTGCCATGCCTGCGATGAAGCGGGCATCGTCTTCATCGGCCCGCCGGTGTCGGCCATCCACGCCATGGGCTCCAAGTCCGAGGCCAAGAAACTGATGGAAAAGGCCGGTGTGCCGCTGACCCCCGGCTACCACGGCGACCACCAGGAGCCCGGCTTTCTCAACGTGCAGGCCGATGCCATTGGCTACCCGGTGCTCATCAAGGCCGCCGCCGGCGGTGGCGGCAAGGGCATGCGTCTGGTCGAGAAGAGCGAGGACTTCCTCGACGCGCTGGCCTCGTGCAAGCGCGAGGCGGCGTCGAGCTTCGGCAGCGATCACGTGCTGGTCGAGAAATACCTGACCCGCCCGCGCCACATCGAGATCCAGGTCTTTGGTGACACCTTCGGCAATGTGGTGTACCTGTTCGAGCGCGACTGCTCGGTGCAGCGCCGCCACCAGAAGGTGCTCGAAGAAGCGCCAGCCCCCGGCATGACCCTCGCGCGCCGCGCCGCCATGGGCAAGGCCGCCGTCGATGCGGCCAAGGCTGTGGGCTATGTGGGCGCCGGCACCGTCGAGTTCATCGCCAACCAGGACGGCACCTTCTACTTCATGGAGATGAACACCCGCCTGCAGGTCGAGCACCCGGTCACCGAGATGATCACCGGCCTCGACCTGGTGGAGTGGCAGCTCCGCGTGGCCTCTGGCGAGCCGCTGCCGCTGGCCCAGGAACAACTGGCCATCAACGGCCACGCACTCGAAGCACGCATCTACGCCGAAGACCCGGCCAAGGGCTTCCTGCCATCCACCGGCAAGCTCATGCACCTGGCCACGCCGGAAGAAGGCATGCATGTGCGCGTCGATACCGGCGTGGAGGAGGGCGACGAAATCTCGCCCTTCTACGACCCGATGATCGCCAAGCTCATCGTATGGGACGTGAACCGTGACCGGGCGCTGGCGCGCATGCTGCAGGCGCTGGCTGAATACCGGGTGGTTGGCGTCGCCAACAACATCGAGTTCCTGTCGCGCCTCACCGCCTGCCCGGCCTTCGCCAATGCCGATCTCGACACCGGCCTGATCGAGCGCGAAAAGGATTACCTCTTCCCCGAAGACGGCGGCGCTACCCGCGAAGCCTGGCTGGCCGTGGCGCTGGCTGAACTGCTGCGCGAACAGGAGCGTGCCGCGCAAGTCGCCGCCCGGCATCCCGAGCCTTCGTCGCCGTGGCATCTGCGCGATGGCTGGCGCGTCAATTCGGACGCGGTCCGCACCCTGATCTTCCGCCTTGGTGACGAGCAGAAGACTCTCTCCATTGAAAACCTGGGCAAAGCCTTCCGCATCGTTGTGGATGGCGTCGCCAGCAGTGTCAGCGGCAGCATCAATCCCCGCGGGCTGCTGCGCGCCGAGTTCGACGGCCTGCGCACCACCGCCACGGTGGTGGTTGCCGGCGAGCGTCGTCACGTTTTCGGGCAGGGGCGTGCCTGGCAGTTTGCGGCGGTTGATCCGCTGCATCACAGCGGTGAAGGCGGCGGTGCCGAAGGCGGCCTGCTGGCCCCGATGCCCGGCAAGGTCATCGCCCTGATCGCCGCCGAAGGCGCCACGGTGGACAAGGGTGCTCCGCTCCTGATCCTCGAAGCCATGAAGATGGAGCACACCATCACCGCCCCGGCCGCCGGAACGGTGAAAGGCTTCTTCTACGCGGTCGGCGATCAGGTCGGTGACGGCGCAGTGCTGGTCGACTTCGAGCCCACCCCAGCCTGATTCAACGAGGCCGGCCGGCAAACCGCACAGACGGTGCCGGCCATCCCTGTGGGTCGGACTTCAGTCCGACAGCACGCGTCCAGTCGGTCGAGTCGGACTGAAGTCCGACCCACAGGATGGCGCATCCGCAAGACAAGACGAGTGTGAGGAGACCCATGAGCAGCCAGCCCAGCTACGTCCACGGTTCATCGGACAAACCCCTGATCGGCCAGCCCATCGGTCGTGCTTCCCGGCCGGCAAACCGCACAGACGGTGCCGGCTATCCCTGTGGGTCGGACTTCAGTCCGACAGCACGCGTCCAGCCGGTCGAGTCGGACTGAAGTCCGACCCACAGGATGGCGCATCCGCAAGACAAGACGAGTGTGAGGAGACCCATGAGCAGCCAGCCCAGCTACGTCCACGGTTCATCGGACAAACCCCTGATCGGCCAGACCATCGGCCGCTATTTTGACGACGCCTGTGCCCGCCACGGGCAGCGGGAGGCGCTGGTGGTGCGCCACCAGAACGTGCGCCTGACCTACGCCGAGCTGAAGCTGAAGGTGGACGCGCTGGCCTGCGGGCTGCGTCGCCTCGGGCTGGAGCCCGGCGAGCGGGTCGGCATCTGGTCGCAGAACAATCTGGAATGGACGCTGACCCAGTTCGCCACCGCCAAGGCCGGGCTGGTGCTGGTCAACATCAACCCGGCTTACCGGCGCAGCGAGCTGGAATACGCGCTCAACAAGGTGACCTGCCGGGCGCTGATCCTGTCGCCATCCTTCAAGAGCAGCGACTACCTGGCCATGCTCGCCGATCTGGCGCCGGAGCTGGCCCACTGCGAGGCGGGCCTGTTGCGTGCCCACAAGCTGCCCAGCCTGGAAATCGTCATCCGTATGGGGCAGGCGCACACGGCGGGCATGCTCAACTTCGATGACGTGCTGGTGACGCCCACCCGCGACGAGCAGGACGAGCTGGAAATGCTTGGCGAGCGCCTGCAGTTCGACGACCCGATCAACATCCAGTTTACCTCGGGCACCACCGGCAACCCCAAGGGCGCCACGCTGTCGCACCACAACATTCTCAACAACGGCTTCTTCGTCGGCGAGGCAATCCGCTTGGTGCCGGGCGACCGGGTGTGCATTCCGGTGCCGCTGTATCACTGCTTCGGCATGGTGATGGGCAACCTGGGCTGCCTGACCCACGGCGCCACCATGGTCTATCCGGCCGAAGCCTTCGAGCCGCTGGCCGTGCTGCAAACCCTGGCCGCCGAAAAGTGCACCGCCACCTACGGCGTGCCGACCATGTTCATCGCCATCCTCGACCATCCGGACTTTGCCGCCTACGACATTGCCAGCCTGCGCACCGGCATCATGGCCGGCAGCCCATGCCCGACCGAAGTCATGAAGCGCGTCATCGACAAGATGAACATGCGCGAGGTGACCATCGCCTACGGCATGACCGAAACCTCGCCGGTGAGCTTCCAGAGCGGCACCGACGACGCCATCGAACGCCGCGTGTCGACAGTCGGCCGCGTCCAGCCCCACTGCGAGGTGAAGATCATCGACAACGACGGCCGCATCGTGCCCCGCGGCACGCCGGGCGAACTGTGCACCCGCGGCTACTCGGTAATGCTCGGCTACTGGGACGACGCACCGAAGACTGCGGAAGCCATCGACAAGGCCGGCTGGATGCACACCGGCGACATCGCCACCCTCGACGACGACGGCTTCTGCAACATCGTCGGGCGCATCAAGGACATGGTGATTCGCGGCGGCGAGAACATCTACCCGCGGGAGATCGAGGAATTCCTCTACCGCCACCCCAAGGTACTCGACGTGCAGGTGGTCGGCGTGCCCGACAAGAAATACGGCGAGGAGCTGTGCGCGTGGATCATCGTCCGCGAGGGCGAGCGCCTCACCGAGGACGAGGTGCGCGCCTTCTGCCAGGGGCAGATCGCCCATTACAAGATCCCGCGCTACATCAGCTTCGTGGACAGCTTTCCGATGACGGTGACCGGCAAGATCCAGAAGTTCCAGATTCGCGAGAAAATGAAGCAGACCCTGGGCTTGCAGGAAGCCGCCACCGCCTGATGGAGAACCATTGATGAATTTGCCCCAACGCGTCCGCATCGTCGACGTCGGCCCCCGCGACGGCCTGCAGAACGAGAAGAAACTGGTCAGCACCGACACCAAGGTCGAGCTGATCGCCCGCCTCGGCGCCGCCGGCCTCAAGGCCATCGAAGCCACGTCCTTCGTGTCGCCCAGGTGGGTGCCGCAGATGGGCGACAACAGCGAAGTGATGGCCCGCATCGTGCGTCTGCCGGGCGTCGATTACCCGGTACTCACACCCAACCTGAAGGGCTTCGAAGCCGCGCTGGCGGCGGGGGCAAAAGAGGTTGCGGTGTTCGGCGCCGCGTCGGAATCCTTCAGCCAGAAGAACATCAACTGCTCGATTGCCGAATCGCTGGACCGCTTCGTGCCGGTGGTGGAGGCCGCCAAGGCCGCCGGCATCCGGGTGCGCGGCTACGTGTCCTGCGTACTCGGCTGCCCGTATGAAGGCGAGATTGCACCGGAGGCCGTCGCCAGCGTCGCTGCCACCCTCTACGCCATGGGCTGCTACGAAGTCAGCCTCGGCGACACCATCGGCGTCGGCACGCCGGGCAAAACCCGCCGCATGCTCGACGTGGTGGCCCGCCAGGTGCCGATGGACAAGCTCGCCGGCCACTACCACGACACCTACGGCCAGGCCCTGGCCAACATCTACGCATCGCTGCAGGCCGGCGTCGCAACTTTCGATTCGTCCATCGCCGGCCTCGGCGGCTGCCCCTACGCCGCCGGCGCCTCGGGCAACGTGGCGACCGAAGACGTGGTCTTCATGCTCAACGGGCTGGGCATCGACACCGGCATCGACCTCGATGCGCTGGTGGACACCGCCCTGTGGATCAGCGAACAACTCGGCCGTCCCTGCGGATCGAAGGTGTCGCTGGCGCGGCGCGGCTGCAAGGGCTGAGCGGGGAGGCATCCGTCGTCCACGCGCTGCATATCGGCAGACGCCAGCGCGTGCTCACCGGCCCGTTTCGACCTTAAATCGCCGGCTTAAGGTGTGTCGCCCTCGTGATAGCGAGTAATCGGGCTGGCGTAGTCACTATCACGTCGGCGTAGTGACTATCACCGTCAGCGTAGTGACTACGCGCACGGTGATAGTCAATGTCGACCCCGTCATAGTCACTATCGCGCTCGTGATAGTGACTATTCAGGCCAGCGTAGTGACTATTCGGGTCGGCGTAGTGACTAACCGGCCCGGCGTAGTCACTAAATCCCGCCTGCTACTGACTACGCCGGTGTGCGTACTCGCTATCGCGGCCGGATGTGACTAAGCGGACGCGGGCAAGGCTGCAAGGGCGGCCCAGTGGATCTTCATTTCACCATCAATACCTTCCTTGAGCGCTGCTTGGATTGGCTGCTCAACGAGGAACAACTGCATCGGGTGACTGCATGAAACCTGGCGAGAAGGTGTTATCGCTGGAGGCAAATCAAGCATGGGCCAAGCGGATTTACAAGAAGCTGCTGGTCGTCGTCCCTGATCTCTGGGAAATCAGTGAGTATGGGAAGTCACGGGTTGAGGGGTATGGGGATCTCAACTTGGGTGTGTTGGTGGTAGCCGAGGGCTACCGGCGCATTGCCTTGAGTCACTACTGGAAACACGATTCAGGAGACATGATCCCCGATCCTGACATGGAAATCGGCGTTTATCGTGAGTGGGAAATGGCAGAGGCGCTGACGTACCAGGACATGTACCAGTACAACGACGTGTATTCAGGCCCGGATGGTCAGGCTGATCGTCGGTACTACCTGCACTGCAATGCCTTTCTCGAAAAGTGGCTTGAGGCGTTGGCAGAGCAGGGACACTTGTTGCGTAAAGAAAAATGAGGAGTGGGAGGTTCCGGGAGTGGGAGGTTCCCTGTAGGTCGGACTTCAGTCCGACTCACAAAAAAGAAGGCCAGCCCATCGGGCTGGCCGTTTCTCAGCAAGAGAAAAACACCCTCAGCGCTGTGGGAAAGGTACGCTGCAGTGAGTGCTTATGATATTTTGTCCTGGACAAAGTTTCTACATTTTTCTGTGTTGACGCTTTTTGTGTCGAATTCAAGCTTGATGCGGTGTGTGTGAATCTTTTGTTGGATGTTTTTGTCCATGACAGTGAGTGCCGCATTCAGGCGGGTGCTGACTTTTTCATTCCGGGGGACTTGTAATGACTGTTTCCACCCGCTCGACACCTGACGTGTCGATTTCACCGGGCACCGCCCGGGCACTGATCCTCGCGGGGCTGCTTCCTTTCATCGGGCTCGCCATCGGTTCCGTGGTGATGGACGGGGCTCATGCCGCCATGCTGCATCTGCCGCTGGTGGGCTACGGGGCGGTGATCCTGTCTTTTGTGGGGGCTTTGCACTGGGGCGTTGCGCTGACCCATCCAACGGCCAGCCAGCGTGACCGCACCGTGTTGATGAGCTGGAGCGTCGTGCCGGCCCTGCTCGGATGGGTTGCGCTGATGGCGCCGGCCGGTGCCGATCTGCTGCTGCTGGCCAGCGGCTTCTGGGCGCATCTGGCCTTTGACTGGCGCGCGGCCAGGCGCCACGCCTTGCCCGGCTGGTATCTGCCACTGCGGATTGTGGCGACCAGCATTGCCACCTTGTGTCTGCTGGCGCCGCTGCTCCTGGGCGGTGGCCATCATCTCGCCGACCCCCACGCCTGGCCGACGGCGACGGGCGAGGTGCCTGATGCGTGTCCGGTTTTTCCTCGCCACAAGGCTGCTTCAGGCATCACATCTCTGTAAACCTGAGGCAAGGCGGGGCCGCTTGCGCCAAACTAGCGCCGTCGTGTCGCCAGTGTCGTCAGGAAGATGAAAATATTGATTGTCGAGGATGAACCGAAAACCGGGGATTACCTCAAGCAGGGCCTTGTCGAGGCGGGTTTCAACGTGGGTCTGGTGCGGGATGGGGCCGATGGCCTGCATGCCGGGCTGACCGAAAGCTGGGATCTGATCGTCCTCGACGTGATGTTGCCGGGGCTCGATGGCTGGCGCGTGCTGCAGGCCCTGCGCAAGGCCGGCAAGGACATGCCGGTGCTGTTTCTGACGGCCAGGGACAGTGTGGATGACCGGGTCAAGGGGCTCGAACTGGGTGCCGACGACTATCTGGTCAAACCCTTTGCGTTCTCGGAGTTGCTGGCCCGGGTGCGTACGCTGCTGCGGCGTGGGGCCAAGAACAAGGAGGACGATACGCTGCAGGTGGCCGACCTGGAACTCGACCTGCTGCGCCGGCGTGTCACGCGGGCCGGCAAGCGGATCGACCTGACCGCCAAGGAGTTTGCACTCCTCGAACTCCTGCTGCGCCGGCGCGGCGAAGTGCTGCCGCGCTCGTTGATCGCCTCCCAGGTGTGGGACATGAATTTCGACAGCGACACCAATGTGATCGAGGTGGCGGTGCGCCGCCTGCGGGCCAAGATTGACGACAGCTTTGAGCCCAAGCTGATCCGCACCGTGCGCGGCATGGGCTATGTGCTCGAGGAGCAGGGGTGCGAGTAGGCGGCCCCCAGGGGCGCCGCAAATCCCTCACTTTTCGCCTGACCCTGCTGTTTGCGGCGGCGTCGACGGTGGTGCTGCTGGTGTTGGGGCTGATCGTTGCCGAGTCGGTCGAGCAGCATTTTGAAGAGCAGGACATGGCTACCCTCGGCGGCAAGCTGGAATTGATGCGCCATGTCCTGGCCAAGGTGCATTCCACGCAGGATCTGCGCTCGCTGCCGCAAAAGCTGGACGACTCCCTGGTGGGCCATCATGGCCTGGTGCTTGCCGTGCAGGAGGCGAACGGGCAGACGCTGTTTGCCACGGCCGACGCCCCGTTTCCCCAGCCGCTGCTGGAGCGGGTGCGGACGCCGGACGCGGGCCGTCCCTACGTCTGGCGCATCGATGAACACTTGTCTTTCCGCGGCATCGTGGCCGAGGCGCCGATCGGCATCCCCGGCTGGCCACCGGCGGTGATTGCCGTGGCTACCGACATTTCCCATCACAACAGTTTCATGGATTCGTTCATGAAAACGCTGTGGCTGGTGGTCGTCGGCGGAACCGTCGCCACCGGCCTGCTCGGCTGGATCGCCGCCCGGCGCGGTCTGGCGCCGCTGCGGGAGATGCGCCGTCAGGCCGCCGAAGTGAGCGCCCAGCGCCTCGACCGGCGCCTGCCGGTGGAGGCGGTGCCGGTTGAACTGGCGGAACTGGCCGATTCCCTCAACGACATGCTGGCCCGGCTGGAAGAGTCGTTCCGGCGCCTGTCGGATTTTTCGTCCGATCTGGCTCACGAACTGCGTACGCCGGTCAGCAACCTGATGACCCAGACCCAGGTGGCCCTGTCGAGAACCCGCACGTCCGGCGAGTACCGGGAAGTGCTGGAATCGAACGCGGAGGAGTTCGAGCGGCTGTCACGCATGATTTCCGACATGCTCTTTCTGGCCAAGGCTGAAAACGGCCTGATCGTGCCGGGCCACGAGACCTTCGATCTGGCCGATGAGGTGGCGGCCCTGTTCGACTTTTACGGCGCCCTGGCCGAGGACAGCGGCGTGGTGCTGCGGCTGGCAGGTTCGGGGCTGGTCAGCGGAGACCGGTTGATGCTGCGCCGGGCGATGGGCAACCTGCTGTCCAACGCCTTGCGCTATACGCCGAAGGGGGGCGAGATCGTGGTGAGCGTGCGTGTCGTGGAGACAACTGGCCGCCCGGTGACACATCTTTGCGTGGAAAACACCGGCAGGCCCATTGCCCCTGAGCACCTGCCGCGTCTCTTCGACCGCTTTTACCGCGTCGATGCCTCGCGCCGCCATTCCGGCGACGGCGCCGGGCTGGGGCTGGCCATCACGCGTTCGATTCTGCGGGCGCATGGCGGCGACATCGAAGTCCGGACCGGCGAGCACAGCAACGTCTTCGAGATGTGGATACCCTTGATTACAGAAATGTAATCTTCAGGACAGCTTCCCGTCGGGGTGGGCTTGCCAGAATGTGCCATCTTGAATAGCCGAGGAGTCGTCATAAATGCGCTTCAAGCCTTGTGCCCGGGTGCTGGCCCTGGCCCTGCTGGGTTCCTGGGGACTGGCGCTGCAGGCGCAGGAAGCGCCCCTTGGCGGAAACGTCGAAGCGCTGCTCGACTACGCCCGCTCCCGCAACCCGGAATACGCGGCCATGCGCCACGAGGCCGAGGCCGCCACCGAGCGGGTCACGCCGGCCGGTGCCTTGCCGGACCCGAAGTTGCGTACCGAACTGCGCGACATCACCCGCATGGGCGAGCAGAACCCGACGCTGGCGCCGGCCCGCGTCGGCAGCACGCGCTACCTGCTGATGCAGGACGTGCCATGGCTCGGCAAGCGCGACCTGAAGCGGGAAATCGCCGAACTCGACGCGCGTGGCGCCGACGGGCGCGCCAGCGGCACCTGGGCAGAACTCGCCGCGCGCATCAAAACAGCCTACTCGCAGCTGCAGTACGTGCATCGCAACGAGCAACTGACCCGCGAAATCCTCGACCTGATGACACGCCTGGAGAAGATCGCCCAGGTGCGCTACGCGGGTGGCTTGGCCGCCCAGCAGGACGTGATTCGTGCGCAGGTGGAGCAGACCGGCATGAAGAGCGAGCTGGTCGCCCTCGAGAACGAGCGCCGGCAATGGCAGGCGCGGCTGAATGCCCTCCTTGCCAGGCCCAGCGCTTCCCCGCTTGCCGCGCCAGAGCGCCTGAGAACGCTGCCGGCCCCGGCCCAACTTGATCCGGTGGCCCTTGAGGAGCGTGTGCGGGCGAGAAACCCGCAGCTCTTTGCCGAAGAGGCCCGTATCCGCTCGGCCGAGAAGAGCCGCGAGCTGACCTACAAGAACCGTTACCCCGACTTCACGCTGGGCGTTTCGCCAATCCAGTACCAGGGTTCCGTGAAGGAATGGGAGCTGATGGTCGAACTGAACCTGCCCCTGCAGCAGGGTTCGCGCCGGGCCCAGGAGCGCGAGTCGGAAGCCATGCTGTCGGCCGCCCGGGCCCGTCGTGACGCCACCGCCAACCAGGTTTTGGGCGAATTGGCCGAGAACCTGTCCGGCTTCGACGCCGCCCGGCGCACCGAAGCCCTTACGGCGACAAGCCTGCTGCCGCAGTCCGAACTGACTTTCAAGGCCGCGCTGGCCGGTTACGAAACCGGCAAGGTGGATTTTGCGACGCTGCTCGACGCCCAGCGGCAGATTCGCCAGGCCCGCCAAAACCGTATCAAGGCCCAGGCCGACGCGCAGATGCGCCTTGCGGAAATCGAACGAATTCTCGGAGAAGATCTATGAAAGCAGGCGCAGGTATTGCGATCGGCCTGTCGGTCGCCCTCGCCGCTGGCGGAGGCTACTGGCTGGGCCAGCGGCCGGCGGCCGGCCCTGACGCCAGCGTCGTTGCCGCCACCGAAGGGGGCAAGAAGGAACGCAAGCTCCTGTACTACCGCAATCCAATGGGCTTGCCGGATACCTCGCCAACGCCGAAGAAGGACCAGATGGGCATGGATTATGTCCCGGTCTACGAGGGCGAGGCGGACGACGAGCCCGCGGCTGTCAACGCCATCAAGATCAGTTCCGACAAGGTGCAGAAGCTCGGCGTGCGCACCGAGGCGGCGGAAATGCGCACCCTCGACAAGCGCGTGCGCGCCGCTGGCCGTATCGAGATCGACGAACGCCGCAGCTTCACCATCGCGCCGAAGTTTGAAGGCTACGTGGAGCGCCTGCATGTGAACGTCACCGGCCAGCCGGTGGCCAAGGGCCAGCCACTGTTCGAGGTGTACAGCCCGGAACTGGTTTCCGCCCAGCGCGAATACGCCATCGCCGCCCAGGGTGTCGAAGCCCTGAAAAACGCCGGCAGCGAAGCTCTGAGCGGCATGCAGCAGCTCGCCGAATCGAGCCTGGCGCGCCTGCGCAACTGGGACATCTCCGAGGAGCAGATCCGTGCCTTGAGCAAGTCGGGTGCCGCGAAGCGCACGCTGACCTTCCGCTCGCCGGTGTCCGGCATCGTCACCGAGAAGAAGGCCGTGCAGGGCATGCGCTTCATGCCCGGCGAAGCCCTGTACCAGGTGGCCGACCTGTCGTCGGTGTGGGTGCTTGCCGATGTGTTCGAGCAGGACATCGGCCAGGTGAAGAACGGCACGGCGGTGACGGTGCGCATCAACGCCTACCCGGACAGGCACTTCGAAGGCCGTGTCAGTTACGTCTATCCGACCCTCAACGCCGAAACACGGACGGTGCCGGTGCGCGTGGAACTCGCCAATCCGGGCCAGCTGCTCAAGCCCGGCATGTTCGCCCAGGTGGACGTGCCCCTGGGCGCCAGGGCAGCGGTGCTGGCGGTGCCGGTGTCGGCGGTGATCGACAGCGGCACGCGCCAGATCGTTCTGGTGGCGCGCGGTGAAGGACGCTTCGAGCCGCGGGAGGTGAAGCTCGGTGCGCGCAGCGACAGCCATGTGGAAATCACTGCCGGCGTGAAGGCCGGCGAGGATGTGGTCGTGGCGGCCAACTTCCTGATCGATGCGGAAAGCAACCTGAAGGCGGCAATCGGCGGTTTCGGGCAGCCGGCTTCCAGCGCTGCGGCACCCAAAACAGCCGGGCACCGGGCTGAAGGTACGGTCGAGAGCATCGAGGTGGAGAGCGGCGCCGTGATGCTCGAGCACGGCCCGGTGGCGAGCCTCAACTGGCCCGGCATGAGCATGCAGTTCAAGCTCGCCAACACGGCCCTGCAGAAGGATCTGAAGCCCGGTGCCAAGGTGAGCTTCGAGTTCGTCGAGCGCCAGCCCGGCGAATGGGTCATCACCGCCGTCAAGCCCCTTGGCGCCACCCCGACTCCGCACGCCGGCCACTGACAGGAGCTTCACCATGCTGGCCAGGATCATCGACTGGTCGGGCCGGAACCGCTTCCTGGTTCTGCTCGCCACCCTTTTCATCGTTGTTGCCGGCGTCTTTGCGGTGCTGCGCACGCCCATCGACGCGCTGCCCGATCTGTCCGACGTGCAGGTCATCGTCTACACCGAATACCCTGGCCAGGCGCCGCAGGTGGTCGAGGATCAGGTCACCTATCCGCTCACCACGGCCATGCTGTCGGTGCCCAAATCCAAGGTGGTGCGCGGCTTTTCGTTCTTTGGGGCGTCCTTCGTTTACATCATTTTCGAGGATGGCACCGACATCTACTGGGCCCGCTCGCGGGTGCTGGAATACCTCAACTTTGCCTCCGGCCGCATGCCCAAGGGCATCACGCCGCAGATCGGGCCGGATGCGACCGGCGTCGGCTGGGTCTATCAGTACGCGCTGCTGGCCAAGGACAAGACCCTCGCCGAGCTGCGCACGATCCAGGACTGGTATGTGCGCTACCAGCTCGCCAAGGCTCACGGGGTGGCGGAAGTTGCTTCGATAGGCGGCTTCGTCCAGACCTACCAGGTCACCGTCGATCCGGTAAAGCTGCGCGCCTATGGCATTCCCTTGATGAAGGTGGCCCAGGCGATCCGCGACGCCAACCGGGATGTGGGTGGCCGCGTGGTGGAAATGGCCGAGACGGAATACATGGTGCGCGGCAAGGGCTACCTGCGCGGCAGGGACGACATCGAGCTGCTGGTGGTGAAGGCTGACAAGGGTACGCCGGTGCTGATCCGCGACATTGCCCGCGTGGAACTGGCGCCGGACGAGCGCCGCGGGCTGACCGAGCTTAACGGCGAGGGCGAGGTGGTGTCCGGCATTGCCATGGCCCGCTACGGCCAGAACGCGCTGGAAGTCATCCACAACCTGAAGGACAAGATTGCCGAGATCGGCCCCGGCCTGCCCGAAGGCGTGACGGTGCACACGGTGTACGACCGCTCCGAGCTGATCCACAGGGCCATCGAAACCCTCAAAGGCACGCTCATCGAGGAGTCCATCATCGTTGCGCTGGTGTGCGTGGTCTTCCTGCTGCATGTGAGGAGCGCGCTGGTGGCGATCCTGATGCTGCCGGTGGGGGTGCTGATGGCCTTCATCGCCATGCGGCTGCTCGGCATGAACTCCAACCTGATGAGCTTGGGCGGCATCGCCATTGCCATTGGCGCCATGATCGACGCGGCCATCGTGATGATCGAGAACGCCCACAAGCACCTGGAACGCTTGCCGGAGGAGCATTCGGCGGGAGAGCGTCTGGAAGCGATGCTGGCGGCCTGCAAGGAAGTGGGCCCGGCGCTGTTCTTTTCGCTGTTGATCATCACCGTCTCCTTCCTGCCGGTGTTCAGCCTGGAAGGGCAGGAGGGCCGGCTGTTCTCGCCGCTGGCTTACACCAAGACCTTCTCGATGGCCGGGGCGGCGATTCTGTCGGTGACGCTGGTGCCGGTTCTGATGCTGCTGTTCATCCGCGGCAAGATCATGCCGGAGGCGAAGAACCCGGTGAACCGGGCGCTGATCTGGGTGTACCGGCCGATCATCGCGGCGGTGATGCGCTGGAAGAAGACGACCATTGCGATTGCCTTGCTGGCCATGGGCGTGTCGATCTACCCGGCCTCGCGGCTTGGCTCCGAGTTCATGCCGGCGCTCAATGAGGGCACGCTGCTCTACATGCCGTCCTCGCTGCCCGGCATGTCGATCACCAAGGCCGCCGAGCTGATGCAGACCCAGGACAAGATCATCAAGAGCTTTCCGGAAGTGGAATCGGTCTTCGGCAAGGCCGGCCGCGCCAATACGGCCACCGACCCGGCGCCGACCGAGATGTTCGAGACCATCATCAACCTCAAGCCGCCAGCCGAATGGCGGCCGGGCATGACGACCGACAAGCTGATTGCCGAGCTGGACAAGGCGCTGCAGTTCCCCGGTGTGGCCAATGCGTGGACGATGCCGATCAAGGCGCGCACCGACATGCTGTCCACCGGCATCCGCACGCCCATCGGCATCAAGGTCTTCGGCAAGGATCTGGACGAGATGGAAAAACTGGCCAAGGAGATCGAAGCCGTGGTGAAGGCCGTGCCGGGCACCACCAGCGCCTTTGCCGAGCGCATCACCGGCGGCTTCTACCTCAACATCGAACCGGACCGCGAGCAACTGGCCCGCTATGGTCTGGCCGTGGGCGACCTGCAGGACGTGATCGGCAGCGCGCTGGGTGGCGAGATGGTGACCACGATGGTCGAGGGCCGCGAGCGTTTTGGCGTCACGGTGCGCTACCCGCGCGAGTTGCGCTCCGACCCGCAGCAGATCGCCCGCGAGGTGCTGGTGCCGACCATGGGCGGGGCGATGATCCCGCTCGGGCAGGTGGCGAAGGTACTCATCGCCAAGGGCACGCCGGGTATCCGCACCGAAAATGCGTTGCTGTCGGCTTACATTTTTGTGGACATCCGCGAGCGGGACATTGGCGGCTACGTGGCCGATGCGAAGAAGGCGGTGGCCGAACAGGTGAAGTTCCCGCCCGGCTACTACGTGACCTGGAGCGGCCAGTTCGAATACATGGAGCGGGCCATCGAGAAGATGAAGATCGTCATCCCGATAACGCTGCTGACCATCTTCCTGCTGCTCTATCTCAACTTCCGGCGCCTTACCGAGACGCTGATCGTGATGCTGTCGGTGCCCTTTGCGCTGGTGGGCGGGGTGTGGCTGATGTGGCTGCTTGGCTACAACCTGTCGGTGGCGGTGGCGGTGGGCTTTATCGCGCTGGCCGGCGTGGCGGCGGAAACCGGCGTGGTGATGCTGATCTATCTCGATCACGCCTGGGAGGCGGTGAAGGAGAAGTGCCGAGCCGGCGGACGTGCGCCCGGCGTCGGTGATCTCTATGAGGCGGTGATGGAAGGCGCCGTCGAGCGCGTGCGCCCGAAGATGATGACCGTCGTCGCCATCATGGCCGGCCTCTTGCCGATCATGTGGGGGACGGGCACCGGCTCCGAGGTGATGAGCCGCATCGCCGCGCCGATGGTCGGCGGGATGATCTCGTCGACCATTCTCACGCTGGCGGTGATCCCGGCCATCTACGCCCTGGTCAAGCAGTGGCGGCTGGCGCGGGGGCTGGAGGCTTAAACCGTTACGGCGGCGATCCGGTCGAGGGCTAGCGTGACAAGGGGTGTCAGCTGTGCCCGCAGACCCGGATCGGCCGCCGCGGCCAGCAGTGCGCTACGCATGCGCGGCTCCCAGAAGCGGGTCAGGTGGTCGGCGAGTTCGGCCACCGCCTGCTCCTGATCCGGATTGATGCCCAGGGCGTCAGCGATCTGGTTGGCCATGCGGATGATGTAGTCGGTATCCATCTTCTTTATCTCAGTTCGCCGGGCTGACGGCGGGGAGCAGCAAGCCCTGCTGTTGCTGGCGGCGGCGCTCGAAGCGTTGTTGCCATTCGGAGGGCTGGGTGCACAGCGTCACCTGCACGGCAGTGACCTTGTATTCCGGGCAGTTGGTGGCCCAGTCGGAGTTGTCGGTGGTGATCACGTTGGCGCCGGATTCCGGGAAGTGGAAGGTGGTGTACACCACGCCGGGCTGGACGCGCTCGGTGATGGTGGCGCGCAGCACGGTTTCGCCGGCCCGGCTGGCGATGCCGACCCAGTCACCATCCTTGATGCCCCGGTCTTCGGCATCCACGGGGTGGATCTCGAGCCGGTCTTCGGCGTGCCAGGCGGTGTTGTCGGTGCGCCGCGTCTGCGCGCCGACGTTGTACTGGCTGAGGATGCGCCCGGTGGTGAGGATCAGCGGGAAGCGGCGAGTCACCTTTTCGGTGGTCGGCACGTAGGGCGTGAGCATGAAGCGCCCCTTGCCGCGGATGAAGCCACCCACGTGCATGGTCGGCGTGCCATCAGGTGCGGCCTCGTTGCACGGCCACTGGATGCTGCCCCTCGATTCCAGCAGCGCATAATTCACCCCATGGA
Source organism: Zoogloea oleivorans (assembly GCF_008107625.1). Lineage (GTDB taxonomy): Bacteria > Pseudomonadota > Gammaproteobacteria > Burkholderiales > Rhodocyclaceae > Zoogloea > Zoogloea oleivorans. The sequence continues at coordinate 93,961 of NZ_SDKK01000007.1, read as the reverse complement.
AGCTCGGCGTCAGGCGGGCGATCTCGTCCATGATCTCGGACGGGTGGCTGTACGTCATCGGGTAGCCCAGCGCGGCGGCGAGGGCCAGCGTGGCTTCCCAGTCGGCCTTGCCGGCCAGCGGTGGCATCACCTTGCGCACGCGCGAGATGCGCCGCTCGGCGTTGGTGAAGGTGCCGTCCTTTTCGAGGAAGCTCGAACCCGGCAAAAACACATGCGCCCACTTGGCGGTTTCGTTGAGGAAGAGGTCCTGCACCACCACGCATTCCATCTGCGCCATGGCTGATTCGACGTGCTGGGTGTTGGGGTCGGACTGGACGATGTCTTCGCCCTGGATGTAGATGCCCTTGAAGCTGCCGTCCAGCGCCGCCTCGAACATGTTGGGGATGCGCAGGCCGGGTTCGGGGTCGATGCTTACGTTCCACGCAGATTCGAAGAGCGCCCGCGTGGTGGCGTCCGACACGTGGCGATAGCCCGGCAGTTCGTGGGGGAAGGAGCCCATGTCGCAGCTGCCCTGCACGTTGTTCTGGCCGCGCAGCGGATTCACGCCCACCCCCGGCCGGCCGACGTTGCCGGTGGCCATGGCCAGGTTGGCGATGCCCATCACCGTGGTGGAGCCCTGGCTGTGTTCGGTGACGCCGAGGCCGTAGTAGATGGCGCTGTTGCCGGCCGTGGCATACAGGCGGGCGGCGGCGCGGATCTCGCTGGCCGGCACGCCGGTGATGGCTTCGGCGGCTTCGGGGGAGTTCTCGGGGCGGGCAACGAACTCGCGCCAGGCCTCGAAGGCCGGGCCTTCGCAGCGTTCTGCCACGTAGGCTTCGGCGACCAGCCCTTCGGTGACGATGGTGTGGGCGAGCGCGTTGACCATCGCCACGTTGGTGCCGGGCATCAGCTTGAGGTGATGGCTGGCAGCCACGTGGGGCGTACGCACCAGATCGATGGAGCGCGGATCGACGACGATCAGCTTTGCGCCTTCGCGGATGCGCCGCTTGAGCAGCGAGCCGAACACCGGGTGGCCGTCGGTGGGGTTGGCGCCGATCACCATCACCACGTCGGACTGCATTACCGAGGCAAAATCCTGCGTGCCGGCGGATTCACCCAGCGTCTGCTTGAGGCCGTAGCCGGTGGGCGAGTGGCAGACCCGCGCGCAGGTATCCACGTTGTTGTTGCCGAAGGCGGTGCGCACCAGCTTCTGGACAAGGTAGGTTTCCTCGTTGGTGCAGCGGCTGGAGGTGATGCCGCCCACCGCGCTGCGCCCGTACTTGGCCTGGATGCGCTTGAACTCGCCGGCGGCGTAGGCCACGGCTTCGTCCCAGCTGACCTTCTGCCAGGGTGCGTCGATGCTCGGGCGGATCATCGGTGTGGTGATGCGGTCGGCGTGGGTGGCGTAACCCCACGCAAAGCGGCCTTTCACACAGGCGTGGCCCTGGTTGGCGCCGCCGTCCTTGGCCGGCACCATGCGCACCACCTGGTTGCCCTTGACCTCGGCCTTGAACGAACAGCCCACACCGCAGTAGGCGCAGGTGGTGGTGACGCTGCGCTCGGCCTGGCCGATCTTGATCACCGATTTCTCGGTCAGTGTGGCGGTTGGGCAGGCATTCACGCAGGCGCCGCAGGAGACACACTCGGACTCCATGAAGGACTGATCCTGCCCCGGCGAGACGCGGGATTCGAAGCCGCGGCCGGAGATCGTCAGCGCGAAGGTGCCCTGGGTTTCCTCGCAGGCCCGCACGCAGCGGTTGCACACGATGCACTTGGCCGGGTCGTAGCTGAAGTAGGGGTTGGACTCGTCCTTCTTGCTTTCGCAAAAGTGGTTCTCGCCCTTGAAGCCGTAACGCACCTCGCGCAGGCCGACCACGCCGGCCATGTCCTGCAGTTCGCAGTTGCCGTTGGTGGGGCAGGTGAGGCAGTCGAGGGGGTGGTCGGAGATGTACAGCTCCATCACGTTGCGGCGCAGTTCGGCGAGCCTGGGCGTCTGGGTGTGCACGACCATGCCGGGCTCCACCAGCGTGGTGCACGAGGCCGGGTAACCCTTGCGGCCTTCGATCTCGACGAGGCATAGGCGGCAGGAGCCAAAGGGCTCCAGGCTGTCGGTGGCGCACAGCTTGGGGATGGCGGTGTCGGCATCCTGGGCGGCGCGCATCACGCTGGTGCCGGCGGGCACGGTGACGTCCATGCCGTCGATGCTGACGGTGACGAGGGCTTCCGACTGGCGGGCCGGGGTGCCGTAATCGGTTTCGCGGGGCAGGGACATGATCGATCCTTATTCGGCAGTGACCGGCTCGACGCCGAAGTCTTCAGGGAAATGCTTGAGCGCGGACTTCACCGGATACGGCGCCATGCCGCCGAGGGCGCACAGGGAGCCGTGCAGCAGGGTGTCGCACAGGGAGTCGAGCAGGTCGAGGTTGGCCTCGCGGGCCTCGCCGGCAATGATGCGGTCGATGACTTCGACGCCGCGGGTCGAGCCAATGCGGCAGGGCGTACATTTGCCGCAGGATTCGGTGGCGCAGAATTCCATCGCGTAGCGGGCCAGCTTCGCCATGTCGGCCGTGTCGTCGAAGGCGACGATGCCCCCGTGGCCGATCATCGCGCCCATCGCGGCGTAGGTTTCGTAGTCGAGCGGCACGTCGAATTGCGACTCGGGCACGAAGGCGCCGAGCGGGCCGCCCACCTGCACCGCGCGAATCGGCCGCCCGCTGGCCGAGCCGCCGCCGTAATCCAGCAGCAGCTCGCGCAGGGTGATGCCGAAGGCCTTTTCCACCAGCCCCGGGTGACGCAGGTTGCCGGCCAGCTGGAAGGGCAGGGTGCCGTGGGAGCGGCCCATGCCGTAATCCCGGTAGAAGGCGGCACCTTTGGCCAGGATCAGCGGCACGGCGGCGAAGCTCATCACGTTGTTGATCACCGTGGGCTTGCCGAAGAGGCCCTGGATGGCCGGCAGCGGCGGTTTGAAGCGCACGATGCCACGCTTGCCTTCAAGGCTTTCGAGCATCGCGGTTTCTTCGCCGCAGATGTAGGCGCCGGCGCCGAGGCGTACTTCCAGTTCGAAGGCGCGGCCCGAGCCGGCCACGTCGGCACCCAGCCAGCGGGCGGCGCGGGCCAGCTCGATGGCGGCCTTCAGCGTCTTGAAGGCGTGGGGGTATTCGGAGCGCAGGTAGATGTAGCCCTGCGTTGCGCCGACCGCCAGGCCGGCAATGGCCATGCCTTCGATCAGGCAGAAGGGGTCGCCTTCCATCAGCATGCGGTCGGAGAAGGTGCCCGAGTCACCTTCGTCGGCGTTGCATACTACGTACTTCTGGCTGCCGGCCGCATTCAGCACGGTGTTCCACTTGATGCCGGTCGGGAAGGCCGCGCCGCCGCGGCCGCGCAGGCCGGAGTCGGTGACTTGCTTGACGATGGCCGCACCGTCGAGCGCGATGGCCGTGGTGAGGCCGGCAAAGCCGCCGTGGGCGAGGTAGTCGTCGAGGGACAGGGGCCGGGTGATGCCGACGCGCTGGAAGGTGAGGCGTTCCTGGCCGGCCAGGAAGGGAATGTGTTCGGTAAGGCCGTGGCCAAGGCGGTGCATGCCGCCGTCGACAAAGCCGGCGTCAAAGAGCGCCGGTACGTCCTCGACCGTCACCGGGCCGTAGGCGAGGCGGCCGGCGTGGGCGTCGACTTCCACCAAGGGTTCAAGCCAGTAGAGGCCACGGGAGCCGTTGCGCACCAGTTCGATGTCGATGCCGCGGGCAACGGCTTCGGCGACGATGGCCTGGGCGACGTCGTTGGCACCGACCGACAGGGCGCCGGAATCGACGGGGACGAAAATCCGGATGCTCATGGGAGGCTCCTGGGGGCGGTGTTTGTTTGGGGGAGTGGGCGACTGAAGTCGC